>JAUNAE010000171.1 GCA_030527765.1 Eubacteriales bacterium | reverse complement strand
CTTCCCAGACAAAAGCCATCGGCATCATGACTCCGTCCTTATCAAATCTGGCAACTACTTCTACATAAACCTTGCTTGATTCCATTACCTAATCACCTGCCATTGAAATAACCTATCGGATGAACAGTGTGGGATCCCTGTGCATCCAATTTCGATAAAATCTTATCCTGATACATAAATGCCCGCTGTATACTGAAATATCCAAACCGTCGCCGGATCTCGTCTACAGCTTTATCCATCATTTCCTGCTTAGCACGCCGTTCCTCATTCATAAACAAGCTCATCTGCACGGGAATATCTGCCGTAACCAGATCAGCGCCTCTGACACCAAGACTTCGAATCGGATGTGACCAATCATAATGATTACGGAACAGCTCCATCGCAGCCTTCATAATCTCATCCGTGATATCCGTCGGCTCCCGCAGATGCATCTGCCTTGTAAAATGGTAAAGACCATTATCCCGAATGGAGATTGCTACAGTATTGCATTTAAAACCATGCTTTCTGAGTCTGGCCGATACGCTCTCAGCCAATGCCATGAAAATAATCTGAACATCCAGATCATTCTCCAGGTCCCGAGGGGTTGTCGTACTGTTCCCAATCGACTTAATCGGGGCTGCAAAACCCTCTGCAGCCACCGGTGATTCATCCCAGCCATTCGCAAAGGCGTGAATCACAAGTCCCATCTTCCCCAGTTGGTTCTGAAGAAAATGAGGATCCGCATTGGCCAGATCGCCAATCGTGTGGATACCATACTTGGCTAAGGTTCTGTTTGTAGATCTTCCAACGTACAACAGATCAGCAGCTGGTAGCTTCCAGATCATGTCCTTGTAATTTTCACGATTGAACTCTGTAATAGCATCCGGTTTCTTGTAGTCACTGCCAAGCTTTGCATAGATCTTATTCCAGGAAATGCCTTCACTCACCGTAATGCCAAGCTCCTTTTTTACTTTGGCACTGATCTCATCCGCAATCTTGCGACCATCTCCCTTTAATGAAATACTGTCGGAGATGTCCAGCCAAGCTTCATCACATCCATACGGCTCTATCTTGTCCGTATATTCACTATAGATTTCTCTGAGCATTGACGAGAATTTCAGATACAGATCCATACGTGCAGGAACAAAAATAATATCCGGACATGCCTGTCTGGCCTGCCATAATGCCATACCAGTTTTCACGCCATGCTTCTTCGCAATATAATTTGCCGTAAGCACGATGCCATGTCTGGCTTCCGGATCTCCGCCAACGGCTAAAGGCTTTCCGGCAAGCTCCGGATGATACAGCATCTCAACACTGGCATAAAAGCAGTTGGCATCGGAATGAATGATTACGCGGTCCATAAGGCACCTCCTTTCCATTTTCGAATGTTTGTTCGTTTTGCTATACTGGTAGTATATATCTCTGATACGGATATGTAAAGGCGCACATCAGCACCATTTCTCGCTTGTTAAGACATTTTTAGTTGATTTATTTGTCCAATTGGGATATAGTATATACAGGAAATCAATACCCACAGAAAGAGGTGTATCCATGAGTTTTAAAGATTTTGGGCAGACAATCGCTGCTATAAGAAAAGAAAAACATCTGTCACAGCCACAGCTGGCAGAGCTATTTTTAAGACATGGTATAGACATCAAAGCTGCCGCTATCAGTAAATGGGAGAAAAATGTAACCTCTCCAAATGTTCTGCAGTTCTTTATTCTCTGCGACATCTTAGGGATAACTGATATCAACGATGCTTTTGATATCGCTGTAGAAGATAATTTGTATGCAAAGCTTAATGACGAGGGCCGGAAGCTGACACAGGATTATATGTCCATTCTTCTGCAAACTGGCAAATATACAAGAAAAAGACCGGCAAAAATCACACCGATCCGCAAGCTTCCTTTCTTCAGCCAACAGCCTGTTGCTGCCGGTACAGGAAACTTCCTGGATTCTGATCAGCCATATGAGGAAATAGAGGTTGGTGATAACGTATCTGACAAGGCAGATTTCGGTGTACGTGTATCCGGTGACAGTATGGAACCGCTCTATGTCAACGGTCAGATCATCTGGATCCACAAGCAGGATTTCCTGGAAGAAGGCGATATCGGCATCTTCAGCCTGGATGGCAATGCCTATGTAAAGAAATACCACATCGCAGAGGATGGTATCGAACTTATTTCATTAAATAAAAAATACGATCCGATCAAAGTCGGCAGAAACTCAACCCTGAAGACCTTCGGAAAAGTCGTAAGCTAAGCAAAAGGCTGGTGACACCGGCGATCAATCTGATCCGCTCATGTCATCAGCCTTTTCCTATTCATATAAGTCATACTTCTTCGTACCAGAAGATTTCTTCAACGTGCTTATCAAAGTACCTGGCGATCTCGTAGATTGTCGGATACGGCGGGATCTTATATTTGTTCCCTTCCAATCGTTTTACCGAATCTCTGGACACTCCAATGATATCGGCCAGTTCTTCCTGCGTCATTTTATTATCAGTACGAAGTTTTCTTAAATTGGTTCTGAATTCTACCATGGCACATCACTCCCATCCCCGTTACTCGAAAGAGAGGCTCCTCTCCCTCATGTCATAAAGATTAGCATAAAGCAATGTGCAAAAATCCCGACAGCCATACAGATTATTCTCTCTTTTGCCTAATTTACAAACTTTACAAGGTGATGTATAATCACCTTGTAAGAATAGAATTATCAGTGCTGATGGATCGGTGTTTGTTTTCAGATGCTTTAGTCCAAAGGTACTACCGTATTCAAAGGGGCTTTTCGATCGGTGCTTGCATGCAGGTGCTTTAGTCGGAAAGTTCTTTTACTTTCCCCATTTAAGATAATCATAAATCATGATCAATCGTCTAATGTTTGTTCGGATACTTGATTTTGGATTCTGCAAGACATTGATATCCTCCTCAAACAAACCTAACAAAACATCTTCCAACTCTTTCACATCGATTTGCTCTTCTGGTAAGTGTGCTATCAGTCGTGTTGCTTTATCCAAAGATTGTTTTTCATTATCCCAAATTTGCTTTACTGATGAATATTCGCCCAAACATCTCCTGTTCTTCTTTATTGTTGCGGAGATGATAAAATCAAAATCCTGTTTTTGTGCAGCCTCTATGCACTCTGGATATGTACCGACCGCTTCTGATAAATATTTGTTTAGCGGTAAACGTCCCGAATTTTGTTTAATAAGCTTAGGGAATGCATACTGCAGCATATCATCCGCCGAAAAATCAATATCTCCGATAATAATATTTCTATACCATTCATCGGCCTCTAATCCATGAAGACCTTTAAGCCCAAGATCCTTGTATTTTCCAATTGCCATTACAAGTTCTTCGTCAGAAACACGATCGTCTTCTATAGATGCTACTCTTAAATTCGCTGTCGGAACACTTGTCACGGTAAAATCATACAGCTCCTGCTTGAATCGACGTAGTATTCTAACTGGCAATTTAGCCTTTTTCCCTTCGAGAGCTGCATATATCAGCTTAAAATCATCAACGACAATTTTCTTCATTGCCAAAGGCTTATCACCTACCATTATTGTGTAGGGGCTAACCTCAACACCCAGCTTTCCTTTTTGATATTCTACAAAGATAAATCGATCTTCGAGCTTCTTTACCTGTTCAGCGTCCAAACAATTAACTATCGAACGAATAATGTTCTGTATATTTGTATCGCTAATAGAATAGCCCATAAAAATAATCGGGTATTCCATGAATATAGTCATTAATTTTGCAGCAAGATATGCACTGTGTCTGTCAAAGTCCATATAATCCCGTTCATTAATAATTAAACTCTCTGGTTTTTCAACTGAGCCATGGATTTTGAATATTTCTGCAATCCCCTGTATAGCAGAAAAGATCAGTTCTTTCTGACCGACATACACTGTGTAGCCGTTAAAATGACTTTCAATAAAGTCATCATAATTTGTTGTAATAACACCAGCAAGATTTTTATCTGCCAGACTCGATAGCATAGCAATTTCATCTTTATACTTATCATCGACAGAGAAGCTTGCAGTAATATAAACAGCGATCTCTGCTTTAAATGGAGATAATCCTGCCTTGATTTTTTCCATTATATCAGCACTGACATTTCTTATGGTTGGATCCGCAAACCACTTTTCATCATAATCAGCCTGAATCAATTCTGCGATTTTAGGCATCAGACCTACAGGACATTCCATCTTTTTTGCCCGATTTTCATATGCGCTATATGCAAAATCATCATTATTCACTTGTCTTGCAAAATGCTCAAGCAATCCCTTCCAATCTGGAAGATTGCAATAACGTCGTGTGATTCCAGACCCCAGGAATAAAAATGGGGTTGTATTAAATTTTTCAACGACATCTGATAACTTCATCTATAAATCACTCCTTCTCTTAAAAGTAGCGTACGATATTTACTAGTAATTTCCGAGAACCTCCTGCAGATACGCCTTATAATCAGCTTTCACATTCTCAGGGCCGGTGATCTTCATTCCGGATCCAATTCCAGTCACCCATCCAAAGAACTGTGGACTTACAGATACCAGTACTCTGGCTTTGAAGTGGTCAGTCCCCTGCGGAATCATCCATACATCATGTCCAAAGCGATCGATCACTACACCGGCCAGTTCATTCTTACATTCCAGGGTAACTTCCGCATCCACGCCGCCGTACATACCGAAGGTCTTCTTGGCAAATGCAGCCAGATCAAAATTCTTAAAAGACTCTTCACCCTTACGATCCTCTTCCAGAATTTCCGTATTCTGCATCTTATCTACACGATAATGCTTGATAATTCCGGCCGCCGCATCATAAGCCACCAGATAATAGTTCTCATCGTCCCAGGTCAAAGCCCATGGGCTGACTACATAGAATGCGCCATCCTTCTTCAGTTTCAGTTCCTTCTTGACCGTCCACTCTGCATAATGGAATTTGATCTGCTTATTCTCATAGATTGCGGTATGAATGTAATCAACGTTGTAATATACAGTTTCATTCTCTGTCTTCGGACGGTTTACGATGAAGACATATTTGGAAAGCATTGCCGCGTCAGTCTTACAGCAGAGCTTCTCCAGTTTCGTTATCAGTTCCTTTGATTTTTTCTCTGTGATAAACTTGGAAGACTGCACTGCATCCACCAGAAGCTTCAATTCTGGCAGTTCAAAATCTCTGGCCCCGATATAATAGCCAGGATTCTTTCCTTTCTTCTGCTGGACATCCAATCCGAATTTATCCAGGATCTCCATCTCTGTATATATAGTTCTTCGATCCGTGCTAATGCCATATTCCTGATCCAGAATCGTACATAACTCCGATGCATTCAGCATGTGTGTATCATCAGTACGTTCCAGGAGGATTTCCATAAGACGTAAAGTACGGAGCTTCTGATCAAATGAAGCCATTTTTATCTACTCCTTCTCTGCATCCATTAGCTCACGGTTAACCTTTTCCACGAAGTCATAGTATTCGCCCTCTCGAACACACTTCTCAACTCCACTCGCATCTTTGCATACAATCGTGGCAACAATTTCACCAAGTCCTATCGTAACCCAGTACTTTTTTCCATCAACTATTCTTTCCCATGTTGAATTATAGAACTTACCGCGATCCTTTCTTACCTCTGCCGTTTTTACAGTCCATTCATCGATACTAAAATCTTTTAGTTTCTCCACAATTTCTTCTGGAATGTTCCGCTCTTTTAATCGCTCATTAAAATGCGGACCATTCATATTTAAGACGTGGACGTCTTTCATTTTAAAACGTATTCTCTCGAAAAGAGAGTCTGGACCATACTCAACATGGAATCTAACTAATTCATTTTTCCATTTATTTCGAGAATTTCCCATTACCTTCACCTATTATACTTTGATTTTCATTTAGCATGATTTTTAAAGCATAATCTTATTGATCATACCCGCATTGTTACTTCCGGCACGATTATCACTCGGAGTCTTTCCAATGGTAACCATATAACGTGGATCACCTTGATAAGTGATCTTGTAATGCTTACCGTCATCCGAGATTTCAAATCCCAGACTCATAAGTTCCTGCTTCATTGCTCCGGTTAATGTCTTGTATCCCTTAAACAGATTTTTGACCCTCTGCTTTCTTTCATCACTCAGATGCTGATACGGATTATTTTCAAGAATATCCTCCAGCACGTCATACAGGCGAGTACCTGTTTCCGTATTGTTGAGAGCATCTGCCAACACTCCCAGCACCATATCCTTTACTTCTTCCGGATAGAAATCTTCCTCATCACCCTGATATATAATTGGCATCGCATCGGAAGCATTCATCTTTGCACGAAGTCCAAAGTTTTCCATCTGCAGAGCTTCATTTGCTCTTGATAATTCCTCCAGTTTCTTCTGAAGGCTCTTGATATCCTCGTCAAATTCTTCATAAACCAGATTGATTTCTTCTTCCGCACTCTGCTTTGCACTTTCTGCTTCAGTAAGTCTCTGAATTTGGTTCTGAAGAGTATCAGACATCACGGCACTATTCACTCCCTGCCAGGTATATAAGATATCCATACGCTGAGAGTTCCAATACTGGATAACATGGCGGATGACCTTTTCCAATCGGACATCCATATTTCCGGTAGCGCTGCGGAATAAAAATCTCTTACGATTTACACCTAAGGAAGGGTAGTAAATACGGACAGCCCCATATTCCTCTACGGTTTCTCCGCAAATTTCTGTACACTTCCTGCATGTCTCTTTACTTTCCTCAACAAGAACATGAGCAGCTCCCTTTAGTCTGGAAGCCAACCAGGAAATGCTCAGCGGGTCCTGGTCTGCAAAATCTTTTGCCACATAGACAACTGGCAGTTCGTAATACTCCTTGTTTGTTATAACCTGCTGAACGGTCTTAAGATTGCTATCAGTAATCATAATCGGATCTCTTAACACTGGGAGATCCTGATCATCCTGTAGATATCCATGTTCAATCAGCAATGATATAAAGTGCGGTGTGGAGAATGCAGCATTCATCTCCAACGCATCTTCACTAAAGGTACGGTCAAGACGAATTGCTATTTTTCTTTCTGCGAAATTAACAACAAAGTCCGTATCCCATACAACTTCATCTGCAGTGATCTTTTCATGGCGCACTGCCAGAATATCCTTTTCCGGATAATCTATAATTTCAATAGAAAGCTTGTCTGTGCCAAACTTAATATTTCTCTCACCATTCCAAGATACTCCCTGTACAATGTTTTCTTTGTACTTGGCACTTTGATTCCAGAGGGAGACAAGCTCTATAAACTTTTCTTTTGTAAGAGTTTTATTTATATCAAGAATTGTTGAAAACAACAGCATGTTATCACCATCCTTCTTGTTCCTTTAATTCATAAGATATTTGGAAAACGTCTAATGTTTTAGAAGCGCTTCCTGCTCTTTCAACAACTTCTGTTTATTTTGATTTAGTTCATCATAAAAAGTGAATGCCTCCACAATATCTTCATCATCCTCAAAGCGTGGACGCAATGGGTATTTGCGATTGATAATATAGTTAACGGCCTTTTCGCCAAACTTAACCTTAATCTTACTTCCAGCCTGCTCTACAACAATTCCCTTACCAAGTTTTGCCTGAGTTACTTCGACGCCAATCAGAGAAATTTCCTGATACTGATCCAGTTGAATATCTATCTCTCTTATCTGCTGTTCCAGTTCATCCATTTTATCATGGCGCTCTTGCTGCTCCTTTTCTTTGATCTGCTGGGCTGTATAGGCTTTGATACTATCTTTTTTCTTTGCATATTTCATATCGCCGTAGAAGTTATAGCACCTGCAGCAATACATTAAGTCAAATGCCATCAAATGAAGGCTTTCATCATAATAGT
>JAUNAE010000170.1 GCA_030527765.1 Eubacteriales bacterium | reverse complement strand
GTAGTAAACCTTCTGGAAGGATATGGAAATGATAATCGTGCGACACGTTCGTAAGCGAAAAACTTACGCACAAAGTCGAAGGGCTTCCAAGCTCGAAACTTTGGAGAACTGATATTTCGATGAGTGAAATGAGGGAGTAACGCCCCGAAGCGCTCACACTAATACTCCGACTGGCATAAGCGTGCAACCGCAGATTGTCAGAAGCTCGGTGAAGTCGGCAGAGAGTAACCGTAAATATGGCTCAGAACCATATACGAAAGCTGTCCAGCGGTGGATGGTGTTACCTATATGCCGGGTGTCGATTACCCATGGTTAGAATCGTATGAGAATACTGACGAACTTCCGAACGTACGAGTCTAAACGTTAATACCATCGAAAGGTGGTAGCCCTTATATGGGCGTGTCCGTGGATTAGTAAGATTGGTTGTTATGAACATCCATATATCGTTACAGGCGATATGATTCTGCAGGATTGGGCACAGGCTTAGAGGAAGGACCTAAAGGTAGTCAATGATAGAAATATCGGAACATGGAAAGCTGGGGATGGTTAGGCTGTTGCAGGCTGATTGAACCAGTAGACAGGAAAGGATATATGTCTATAACTGTCTTTTATCCCAGTGAGAGTAGGGGCACAGTACCAATGAAGCGGTGATAATAAGCCGTGGAGGGATAGCCCCAAGTCGGATTCAACGAAAACAAACAATATACGTTAAACGCAGCTTCGAGTATGACAAAGAAAATCCAAACCGAAGGGAGAGGATGCCTGTGTTGACTTCGAAACAGCAAGAGGAAAAATCTAAACAAAGAAAAATCCGCAATTCTGAGTATTACGATATGCAGAAAACTTTTGACAGACTGTATGCGGATAGTAAAAAGGGCAAGGTGTTTAATCATCTCATGGAAACCATAGAGAGCGAAGAAAACATCAAGCTTGCATACAGAACAATAAAGAAAAATACAGGAAGTAATACCGCAGGAGTGGACAAACGGACAATTAAGAGCCTTGCTAAGTTAAGTGAGGAAGATTATGTCCGTCTGATAAGAAAGCAATTCAGTAATTATCATCCACGACCCGTAAGGCGAGTGGAGATACCAAAGCCCAATGGAAAAACCAGACCTCTGGGAATTCCTACTATCATTGACCGAGTGGTGCAACAATGCGTCATGCAGGTCATGGAGCCGATATGCGAAGCAAGATTCAGTGATAATTCTTATGGGTTTCGCCCAAACAGATCCACTGAACATGCAATAGCGCAGTGTATGAGGTTGATTCAGGTACAGCATATGTATCATGTCGTTGACCTTGATATAAAAGGATTCTTCGACAATATCAACCATACCAAACTGATTAGGCAAATATGGGCACTGGGAATAAGGGATAAGAAACTGTTGTGTATTATCAAAGAGATGCTGAAAGCACCTGTTATTCTGCCAACTGGAGAAAAGGTTTACCCCCAAAAGGGAACCCCACAAGGTGGAATCCTGTCACCATTACTTGCAAACATCGTACTAAATGAGTTGGACTGGTGGATAGCTTCCCAATGGGAGCAAATGCCTACGAAAACAGAATTTAAAACGAGATGTAATGAACAGGGAACAGAAATAAGAAGCCATGCTTACAGGGCTTTACGCAGAAGCAGATTGAAAGAGGTACATGCAGTGAGATATGCCGATGACTTCAAAATCTTCTGTCCTACACATGAAGATGCAGTCAAAGCTTATAAGGCGACAGAAATGTGGCTCAAAGACAGACTTGGTCTTGATATAAGCCCCGACAAGTCAAAGGTGGTCAATCTGAAAAGACAGTATTCGGAATTCCTAGGATTCAAACTGAAAGTGCGAAAAAAGGGAAAGAAATATGTCGTTCGGTCACATATGAGTGACAAAGCATACAAAAAGGCTCATGAAAAGCTGACTGGTGAGATAAAGAAACTGGCTCATTCGTCAGATGACACAGCCCAGTTTATACAGTTGCAGAAATACAATTCAGTAGTCGCAGGATTACATGAATACTATCGGATTGCAACTGATACTGTGGATGATTTCGCCAAGCTTGCCTTCAGTATCAATAAACAGCTTAATAACAGGCTGAAGGGCGATGTATCCCGAAAAGGTACCCTAAGAAATGGCTTCATCAAAGATAAGTATGGAAAAAGCAAACAGCTGAGATTCCTGCATGAACGTCCCATTGTTCCAGTGGGTGCGGTTCAGCAGAAAAATGCCCAAAACAAAAGGAAATCCATCGATAAATATACCGCTAAAGGAAGAGAACTGATTCATAAGAATTTAGCTATCAATACGGAAGCAATGCTATATCTGATGAGAAATCCTGTAATGGGCAGGTCTATTGAATATGCAGACAATCGAATTTCACTCTTTGCGGCTCAGTATGGTAAATGTGCAATCACTGGACTTCCAATGGAAGTACATGAGATACACTGTCACCATAAAGTGCCTGTAAGCAAAGGCGGAACAGATGAGTATGCTAACCTAATTCTGATTACAGAGGCTGTCCATGTGATTATTCATGCGACATCGGAAACCATTATCAAACAGTATCTAAATAATATCCAATTAGATGATTCTAAGCTTGAGAAGCTTAATAAACTTCGTACCTTGGCAGAAATGCCACCTATAATTCTTTGATTATTATGCTGTAACGAAGTGTGTAAAACGTATATAAAGCCCTGGCAATGTTGAATTCGATGGCGCGCCGTGTGCGATGAAAGTTGCACGCACGGTGCAGAGCGGGGGAAAATCTGGAGATTATATCAAAGGATTACCTATCGCTATCGGGCGCCAAGAGTCAGGGCATTAAACAGCTCATGGCCGGTGCCGGTATCATGCTGCTCGGAACTTCCCTGATTCCACAGCTTTCCACTCTGTTTTAGAAGAGGGTAAAGATTATTGAATACCATCATTGAACGAATCACGGAGGCCATCAAGGATATATTGATCAGCTTCATTCAGGCAGGAATGGAGCACATGTTCGTGGAGGTCAATGACAAGGTTGGAACGATTGCCGGGCAGGTGGGGCAGACACCGCAGGGATGGAACGGAAGTGTATTTTCACTGATCCAGAGCTTATCCCAAACGGTTATGATCCCCATTGCCGGCATGATCATTACATTTGTGCTTTGTTATGAACTGATCACCATGGTAACCCAGAAGAATAATTTTCATGAGTTTGAGACTTTCAATCTCTTTATCTGGGTATTCAAGGCATATATTGCCATCTACCTGGTGACCAATACCTTCAATATCACCATGGCTGTCTTTGATGTAGGGCAGCATGTCGTGAGTTCGGCGGCAGGATTGATCAGCAACTCCACTGCCATAGATATATCGAGTTCGCTGCCGGATCTGGTAGCGTCACTGGAAGATATGGAAGTCGGGGAACTATTCCTGGCAGCTTTGGAAACGATGCTGATCGTTCTGACTATGAAGATCTTATCCGTAATCATTACGGTTATTTTGTATGGACGTATGATCGAGATCTATCTGACGTGCTCCGTGGCACCGATTCCGTTTGCAACCATGACCAACAAGGAATGGGGAAACATCGGAACAAACTATCTGAAAGGACTATTCGCACTGGCATTTCAGGGATTTTTCATGATGGTCTGTGTAGGAATATATGCAGTCTTGGTACAGACATTGACGATCACAGACAACATTCATGGAGCAATGTTCTCAGTTGCGGCATATACAGTAGTTCTTGCATTTTCATTGTTTAAGACAGGAAGCCTGTCGAAATCCATCTTTAATGCTCACTAAAGCATCATCTTAAGCTTCATCCAAAGCTTCAAAGTGATCATTAGAAAGAACATTAGGATGAACATTTGAAAGAAAGACGAGGAAAAAATATGGCTTACGTACCAGTACCGAAAGACCTGACGCAGGTCAAAACAAAAGTAGCATTGAATTTAACCAAGCGCCAGCTGATCTTCTTCAGTGTGGCCGCTGTCGTGGGAGTACCAATCTATTTTCTTACGAGAAAGCCGGTGGGGACCAGTGTGGCTGCGATCCTTATGGTTACAGTGATGCTGCCCTTCTTCTTTATGGCAATGTATGAGAAGGATGGTCTTCCATTTGAGAAAGTAATGGGGAATATCATCAGGCAGAAGTTCATTAATCCTGGGACAAGACCCTACAAAACAGAGAACTTCTATGGCCAGATCGATACCCTCGTAAAAGAGGAGGACTATAGAAATGGCAAAGAGAGAAAGGCGGGACCGCGATCAGCAGCTGCAGCTTCTGGAAGCGGAAGGAAAAAGAAACCGCAAAGCAAAAAGAAGTAAAGCTGACAAGCTTGCTGCGAAGAAAGAAAAAGAGAGAAAGAAACAGGAGAAAAAGCGTAAGAAGCAGGAAAAGGTACCGAGAACGGCACAGCAGTCTATCCCTTATCTTCGAATGTTTCAGGACGGGATCTGCCAGGTTACGAAGACCTTTTTCTCCAAAACCGTACAGTTTTATGACATCAACTATCAGCTGGCCTTAAATGAGGACAAGACCACTATCTTCGAGAATTACTGTGATTTTCTGAATTACTTTGATTCTTCGATTTCCGTGCAGCTGTCCTTCATCAATCAGCAGGTGGATGTCGCAGAATTTGAGCGTACCATTGATATTCCTTCCCAGGAGGATGCCTTCAATGGGATCCGTGAAGAATATAAGGGAATGCTCAAGAACCAGCTGGCCAAGGGTAATAATGGTCTGGTAAAGACCAAGTACATCACCTTTGGCATCGAGGCGGAGGATCTTAAGGTAGCAAGACCAAGACTGGAGCGTATCGAGACAGATATCCTGAATAACTTCAAAGTGCTTGGTGCACAGGCACATTCCCTGAATGGCGGGGAACGACTGGAGATCATGTATCACATTTTCAATCAGGACAGGATCGAACCCTTCCGCTTTGATTATAAGATGCTGCCGGAGACGGGGATGAAAACAAAGGATTTCATTGCTCCGACTTCTTTTAATTTTATGAAAAATCAGACCTTCCTGATGGGCAAAACCATCGGATCGGTCAGCTATCTGCAGATCCTGGCTCCGGAGCTTACGGACAGGATGCTTGCAGACTTCCTGGATGTGGAGGATTCCATCAACGTGAATATTCATATCCAGTCCATTGATCAGGCATCTGCCATCAAGATGATCAAGGGTAAGATTTCAGACCTCGATAAAATGAAGATTGAGGAACAGAAAAAGGCCGTGCGTGCCGGTTATGACATGGATGTACTTCCATCCGATCTTGTAACCTACGGCGAGGAAGCCAAGAACCTTCTGGAGGATCTGCAGTCCCGAAATGAAAGAATGTTTCTGGTGACGGTTCTTGTAATGAATACCGCAGCGAAGAAACAGAAACTGGATAACAATGTATTCCAGGTGCAGGGTATTGCACAGAAATATAACTGCTCATTGAAGCAGCTTGACTACCAGCAGGAGCAGGGACTTATGTCCAGTATTCCGCTCGGTTTAAACAGAATAGAGATTCAGCGAGGGCTTACCACTTCTGCGACAGCGATCTTCGTGCCGTTCACGACACAGGAACTCTTCCAGGATGGGGAAGCTCTTTATTATGGCCTGAATGCTCTTAGCAACAACATGATTATGGTGGACCGAAAGCGATTAAAGAACCCGAATGGCCTGATCCTTGGTACACCTGGTTCCGGTAAATCCTTCTCTGCAAAGAGAGAGATTACCAATTGTTTCCTGATCACGGAAGATGACATCATTATCTGTGATCCTGAGGCCGAGTACTACCCTCTTGTCCAGGCACTGCAGGGACAGGTAATTCGTATTTCACCGGTATCCAGTCAGTACATTAATCCGATGGATCTGAACCTGAACTATTCGGAGGAAGATAATCCTCTTTCCTTAAAATCCGACTTTATTCTGTCTCTTTGTGAGTTGATCGTCGGTGGAAAAAGTGGTCTGGAGCCGGTTGAGAAGACAATTATCGACCGTTGTGTACGTCTGGTCTATCAGGAATATCTGGCAGATCCGGTACCGGAGAAGATGCCGATCCTTGAGGATCTTTACAATCTGCTTCGTGGTCAGGATGAGCCGGAAGCACAGAGACTGGCGACAGCTCTTGAAATCTACGTTACCGGTTCTTTGAATGTTTTCAACCACAGGACCAACGTAGATATCAATAACCGTATCGTGTGTTTTGATATCAAGGAGCTTGGTAAGCAGCTGAAGAAAATCGGCATGTTGATCGTCCAGGATCAGGTGTGGAACCGAGTAACCATCAACCGTGCAGAGCATAAATCCACCAGATATTACATTGATGAGTTCCACTTGCTTTTGAAGGAGGAACAGACAGCCAGCTATTCGGTAGAGATCTGGAAGCGATTCCGTAAATGGGGAGGAATTCCGACCGGAATTACCCAGAATATCAAGGACCTTCTGGCCAGCCGCGAGATCGAGAACATTTTTGAGAACTCTGATTTCATCTACATGCTGAACCAGGCATCCGGTGACAGACAGATCCTTGCAAGACAGCTCAATATCTCACCGACCCAGCTGTCCTATGTAACCAACAGTAATGAAGGTGAAGGACTTCTCTTCTACGGAAATGTCATTATCCCATTCGTGGATCATTTCCCTAAGAATACGAAGATCTATAAGCTTCTTACAACCAAACCGGAAGAACAGGAGAAAAGTGAATGATTGAAGCAGTAATCGGAGTAGTCCTGGCTTTTATGCTGGGACTTATTTTAGGTGTAGCAGGAACAATAGCAACGATGTTATGCATGGCAGATCACATCGATTAAGGAGGAAATAATGAGAATGATGAGTGTAATTACGCATTTTCTGGCAATGACTGTGGGTGCAGTCATCGGATTTGTAACCCTTTGTATTCTTCAGGGTGGAAAGGGCTGTTAAGGTGAGATAAATGGCAGAACAGAGAATGAAAGCCCGGGATAAGAAAGTACAGAAAATGACCAGGGATGGTCTGGTACAGGAAAATCTCACGGATAATTCTACTGTTCGTGTCAGTAAGCGAGCCGGAGATATGAAGCTGGAGCGAAAGGATCATCTGGGCGCAGATGAGCGGATGGGAAGTCACCGCGCTGCAGCGCAGTCCCGGGACGCACCGGCACGAAACAGAAAGAGAAGGAATTTTCATACAGCGGCTGAGGATGAGGGAGCCCGATCAGCCATGGATAAAGGCATTGATCAGGACCTGAACCAGTCAAAAAAGAGAAAACAGGCAGCAAAGCTTCGAAACAAGGAGAAGGAACCTGGGGAAAGCAAGCTGCAGGAACACGAAAGAAGTCTGACCACCAGCCGAGGAGACAGCCGAAAAGCAGAAACCGGTGGAACCAAAAGGCCCAAACAGAAGCGAAGGCTTCAGTTTGCCAGTGAAGAAACCGGTGCTGCCGATCAGGAGAAAGCTCTGGATCCAAAGACAGGTGGACAGAGGAAGAAAGCAGACGCCAGGGCTGAGGCAAGAACAGAATCCCGGACAGAGGCCAAAGCAGAAGCGAAAAAAACTGCCGTAAAGGAGCATTCCAATAAGGGAGAACGATTTACGCAGGATACAGAAGCCGTTATCGGCAAGAAAAAGTCGAAACTGACCTTTGAAGGCGATGGAAATACTGCTGATAAAGCGAAAAAGATTGCCGGTGCTGCAGGAACTGCAGCTGCTACGGCTATTCACCGGAAGCTGTCAGAATACGAGGATGAGAATGCGGCCCTTGAGGCAGTTAATGAATCCACTCTGGCAGCGGAGCGAACAAGACGCCTGGCTTCACAAAGCGTCAGAGCAACGAACCGAAGAAAAAGCAGAAAGGCCGCCCGGATCGAGGCAAGACAGGATAAGGAAAATGTAAAGATCCTTTATCGTCAGGCCCTGGAGA
>JAUNAE010000169.1 GCA_030527765.1 Eubacteriales bacterium | reverse complement strand
CCAGCTTCTCATAATTGCTGACTGCCATGCGAAGTACCCGATCCGCTTCCTGACATGCAAGACGTTCTTCCCAGTCAGAAAGTTCCATTTTTTCAAGGAACCGATGAATTTCGATATAGCTTCGGAAATATCCGTACGCATGTCGGAAAGCTGTCTCAGATGTCATAATCGAGCCCGGAGTTACTCTTCTTAAATAGAAAGAACGGTTCACAAATCCGGTGCGTTCGGATGCGAGCATCACTTCCAGAGTAAACGGATTGTCTTCGTGAAGAATTCCTCTGACAAAGCTTATGGAATACTTTTCCATCAGATCCATGCGAATCATAAACTGACACGCACTAGCCCTGTATTCCCCTTCTTTTTTTAGCATAGAAAGAAGTCTGCTGCCTTTGCAGGTATCCGGATAATCAAACTGTCTCTGATAGGTTCTCTCAAAATGCAGATAATCCTCACTACACTCCTCACTCTGAATGAAAGGTTTCATATTGAAGAGCATGAGATCCAGATCGTCCTTCTCACCCCGGCACACCAGTTCTTCCAGAGTTGTCGGAAGCCAGAGGTCATCACTGTCTAGAAACAGCAGATATTTCCCTTTTGCCTCTTTCAAACCATGATTTCTTGCCGCAGACAGCCCCCCATTTTCCTGAGAAAGAATTCGAATTCTGGCATCTTTGGATGCATACTCTTCCAGAATTTTGACACTTCCATCTGTGGAACCATCATTGACGCAAACAACCTCATAATTTTTATAAGTCTGTTTAAGAACGCTGTCCAAACACTCAGAAAGATAACGTTCCACATTATACACCGGAACAATGACACTCACCAGCGGATTATCTTCCCTATGTTCTCTCTGAGCCTTTCCTGCTTCTTGCAGCATGTTTTGAAGATTCTTTTCAAAAATCTCATAGTACTTCCGTATATGTTCCAGAGGATAAGTCGGATCCGAAACGCCAAGAACCTTTTCCACACATTCCGGAAGTTCCTCCACAGAATGAGCAATAGTGACGTAAGGTATTTCCTGAAGCCATGCCTCATATGCACGGATTTTGTGATAAGCATTTCCAAAAGCCACACAAGGCGTTTCTGTCAAAATCGAAAAGATCAGCCCGTGAAGACGGTCCGTGACAACCAGTTCAGACGAACCGATTTTTTCAAACATCTGATCCAGTACGATTCTTCTTGCCGAGGGAGCTGTTCTTCTTCCCTGCATGTCTGAGCGTGTCACATGATCCCATTTCGAGTCTAAAAATTCGAATACCTGATTTCGATCTTCCTCTGTTAGAACAACTTCCTTGTCCTCTCGAAGAAGCGTCAGCACTCCCGACCGCTCTTCATGGTTGTATTCCTTCTTATAAGAATACATGGCAATATCCGGTGTCAGCATGACAGGACACTGGAATTCTCTTTTTGCGATTTCATAAGATGCAGGATCACGGAAGGCAAGAAGCATCTTCTCCCCCCGGTATACGCTTTTTGCTCTTTTCAGAGCTTCTTTTCCCTCTTCATCATCCGTATAAAAAACACTCTGCGGAAATACAATCTTCGGATTATCCGGCCACGTCCGGAAGGCATCTTCTCGAAGCTCATCTCCCCTCGGCCAGAGATTTCCGAAGAATCCTCCCCCCAGGAAAATCAGTGGATCTTCTTTTCGAACGATCTTCAGGAGTTCTCCTTTTCTTCCGGCATAATCTTTTAAGGCAATTTCCTGGAATCTCATTCCCGGAGCAAGATCTCCTAACATTTCCTCCACGGATTCCACAATCTGATGGTCTCCGAGATTTCCATGCTCAGATACCCCGAGAATCCAGGCATAAGAAGGATAGAAATCTGCCTCTTCTGTCTTCGTTTCCTTCTTTTCAAAGAACGGTTTTCTGACAGAAACCTTCACTCGATTCTCAAAATCTTCAATGGTTTTCACCATTTCTTCCGCATCGTCCGGAATTGCCTCCTCATAAAGGCTGAGTTTGTTTTTCCATAAATAAGGAATTGCAATGGCATATGTCACCATAGGTTCTGCAAGTTCCCAACATCCCGGGACTTCTATTAGATTTGCTTTCAGCCAGCCTCTGAAGGGAACATGAATGATCTCCGCTTCTACCTGAAACTTCTCTGCAGCGTCTATGATTCTTTTTTCCAGATGATTCTGCAGAATGCCATCCTCCTCCGGCTCCCCGGTGCCTCTTACATAGAGAAGCTTCGGAAAATCTTTCCGATGGGCAATCAGTCGATAGAGAGATTCCAGCTCATTTCCGAAAAGAATAACGTGACCTTCCGATGAGTCTCCGGGAAGTTCCTTGATTTCCCCTGCAGCAATGTTTCCACCGAAGGATTTTTCCGGAAATTCGTCATGGAATTTTTTTGTCTGCCCCGTGAGATAGTCGTAAGCCGTCTTTTCCACAGATTCCACGCAGACTTCTGCATCCCACAGCATTGCCATAGGAAGAAAACATCCCAAAAAAGGCACCACAAGAACTTCTTTTGGAAGTGCACCGAGAGGAGCCGGATAAATCAGTTTCAGGCTCTTCTTTTCTGGAAAGCGTTCTGCAATAGAACCTTCCACATGATAATAACAAGTAACTTCTCTTTTTGAGACAATCTGTTTGTCTATAATAATTCGATTTTTTGTCTGTTCCACGATCGTGCCTCCGATCTCTTTTCTCTTAATCCAATCGTTCCAGTTCCCACTGATATGCCCGATATTCTTCCATTTCTACCGGAATCGGCATACCAACTTTCATCAGTCCATCCGCCGGATATACCTTTCCGTCAGAAAGATTTCTGTAAAGTGTTCCCGGAGTGAGATTTCGCATCTTTACATAGCTTGTCGGAATATTGCAATGTGCCTCCAGAGTGACCACATTCAAAATCGCTCTCTTACCATCTCTTGCAGCAAAACTCCATGCAGCAACACTATCCTCAAATGGATTCGTCAATCTGGAGTACAATCCTTCCATAATAAGGCCTGCCTGACGGTTTCTTGTGCTGATCTGCTCTCGAATGACATTTTTCTCATCTTCTGATAATTTTGCCGGATTCAGCTCATACCCAAAGGTTCCAGCCATTGCTGCAATTCCACGAACATTGATGGATGTAATTCTTCCACTCTGATGATTCGGGACTGCTGAGACATGAGCCCCAACCGCCGAAACCGGATATCCGAAGGAAGTGCCGTACTGGATTCTCAGACGATCGATGGCATCCGTGTTGTCACTGCACCAGATCTGAGGAGTGTAATACAGCATACCGGCATCAAATCGGCCGCCGCCACCGCTGCATCCTTCAATAAGAAGCTTCGGATAACGACGATTCAGCTGATCCAGGAATCGATACAGTCCAAGAATATAATCATAAAGCACCGTTCCCTGATTTTCTGCAGCACAGGAATACACCTCATGAATGCTTCGGTTATAATCCCACTTCATATAATCAATGTCCGCGTGATCCAGAATCTTGCAGGTCTGCTCGTAAATGTAATCTACAACCTCCGGACGGGAGAAATCGAGAACAAGCTGATTTCTCGCTCTTACCGGCTTGCCATTCGGCGGAACGAGTGCCCAGTCCGGATGCTCCCGATAAAGATCGCTGTCCTCGTTCACCATCTCCGGTTCTACCCAGATACCGAACTTCAGATTCATTCCATGAATATCATCCACCAGTTCCTTCAGAGTTCCGCCGAGTTTCTCCTCGTTCACATACCAGTCTCCAAGGGCACGGTAATCGTCGTCACGCTTTCCAAACCAGCCATCATCCATGACCAGCATATCGATGCCGAGATCTGCCGCCTGTTTTCCCAGTTCCCGGATCATATCACCGTTGAAATCAAAATAGCATGCTTCCCAGCTGTTCAGAAGAATCGGGCGAATCGCATCCCGATATTCTCCTCTGCACACATGGGTTCTCACACAGTCCATCAAATTCTGGGAAAGCTTCTCCAATCCCCGATCACTGTAACTCATAATGACTTCCGGAACGACAAAAGTCTCTCCTGATTTCACAGGATAATCCAGCATATGTTCCGCAAGACCCATCTGCATTCTTGTCTGATGGAACTGATCCAGTTCTACACTTCCCTGGAAGCCGCCGCTGTACACAAATTCCATAGCATAACAGCCCCCTGCTGTCTCCGTCGTTTCTTTCTCTGCGAGAATCATTAGCGGGCTGTACTGATGGGAAGAAGTTCCTCGTCTGCTTCCGATGCGATACTCTCCGTGACCAAGAGGACTGCGCTGAAGATTTCGCTCCATACCATGTCTTCCGTAGAATGTCAGAACATCAAACTCCCCGGATACAAAATCGAGATTTCCCGCAAGAGCTTTTGTAATTCTGATCTCTTCCTTTCCGGCATTTTTGATTCTAACGCTTCTCGTAATAATGTCCAGTTCCGGCAGAACTCCGTAAAGAAGCGTGACATACAGGTCTGAATTTCGATCTTTCAAAGTAATTTCCAAAGTTTCTGCCTCTTCTTCAGAAGCATACACAGCCGGAAGCCCCGGAAGGCTGTATTTTCCTTTGTAAATCTTGTAGGAATCATAGCGAAGATCGCAGCCCTGATATCCGTTGCTTCTCTGAACCTTCAGGGCAACAGAGCGAAAATCTCCGGATCCCCAAACCGGGTATTCCTGAGGAAGTACATCCATAGAATAGGTACGGTCAAGTTCCGCATCATAAGGATTTCCGGAAAAACCACGATCCGCAAAGGTCAGAAGATAATCCATCTCTCCCTCTGCCTTAGGTCCGTAATACAAATGCACCAGCACATCATGAGAATCCGCCATCATCTGCAGAGTTGTATTGTTTGTATGCAAAGAAAAAATCTTCTTATCTTTAAAAAAAGTAATAGCCATTCCTCTATCTCCTTCTTCGTTTTTTGTGTGATTTCAATCAGTGTCATCATACATGATTCCCTCTCCACATTCAATAGAAAAGATTATATCGCGAATCTTGTAAGAAGATTCGCGCGCGAGTTCGGCAGTTGCGAAGCAACTTTCTTCTGCCGAACTCTGCGATCCGACTGAGGTGAAACACAAAAGAAGACGCATGCATTTTGTCACACGACTTCTTCACTGTAAATCCAATAGGAAAGATTTTATTTAGCGTTTGCAGACAGATTTTCGAATGACCGGTTCCATATCATACATATAGTTTCCGTCAAACTGAGGATTTTCAATCATGGCAACCATATTTTCCCCAACTTTTCTTCCGAGAAGTTCCTTCGGATGTGGAATAGAAGTAAAATGCACCTTCCCCGAAGTTGCTACAGAAGAATCATCAATCCCAACAACAGATAAATCCTCCGGAACACGCATGCCCCACTTTTCTACAAGCTCAATCAGCTGAAACGCCACCTGATCATTGTAGCAGACAACTCCTGTACATCCTTCCAGTCTCTTTCGAAGATGATCCTCAATTTCCGAAAGATTCAATGTCATCAGTGTATCAATCCACACAACATGCTCCTGTGTCACTTTGATACCGGCATCCATCACACCTTCCATAAAACCCGCATATCGAAGAGGTCCCTGACCGTCATCGGATTTAAAAATTCCTCCAATGTTTTCATGTCCTGCATCAATCAGAAGGTTCACTGCTCTTTTTGCGGCAGCCGAATCATCAATTCTCACGCAAGGAAGGGAAAGTCCCGGATAAAACGTGTTAAAACAAAGAATCGGAATGTTCCGTTCCTGAAGTTTCTTATAATAGGAAAGATTCGGATTCGGAAGAACACTTTTGACCGCCTCCACAATCAGACCGTCAATGTTATCTTTTTCAAGAATACTCTCAAGAATTTCCCGTTCTCTGTGAATTTTGTTATCCGTAAAAAAGACTTGCATGGAATATCCGGCTTTGAAGAGTTCTCTCTCGATTCCTTTTAAAGTCGGCGGGAAGATATAGCTCTCATAAAAAGTACTTACAACTGCAACATTCTTGTATTTTTCTTTTCGAACCGGGCGAAACTTTCCACCAATATATGTTCCGCTTCCCTGAATTCTCGTCACGAGCTGCTGCTCCACGAGAACCCCTGTTGCATGCCGCACCGTCTGGCGGCTTGTATCAAACAACTCTGCCAGTTCATTCTCCGAAATGAGTTTGTCTCCACTTTGAAACGTACCGTTATCGATCTTCTCTTTTACCCATGCCACAATCTGTTGATACTTCGATTCACTGTGTCCCATAAACGATATCCTTATCCTTCTTTTCTTTTCCTTCTCTTACTTGATTACCTGAAGAGATTTTCTGTCTGCAAAGACTGCCACAAAGATCAGGAAGATAACTCCCTGTACCAGCTGCATTGCCTGTGTGGTAAGTCCCAGCATATTCAATCCTGAAATCAAAACTGTGTACAGAAGTGATCCGATAATCACGTTCAGGAAATTACATTTTGCACCACCGGAAATCGGCATACCTCCAAGTACAAGAGCAATCAGAATCTGTGTCTCCAGCTGATTTCCTCCGGAAGCAGTTACAGATCCTACCTTGATTGCATTTACAAAAGCTGCAAATCCTGTGATAGCCCCTGCCAGAACGTAAATCAAAAACTTCATGCGATCTGTACGAATTCCGGCAAATTTTGCCGCCTTCTCTCCGGCACCGATCGCTTTCAGATCAATTCCAAGTCTTGTGAAACGGAATGCACAAAAACCAAGTACAATGACGATCAGTGTACACACCAGTTTCAGCGTATTGTTCATTCCCATAAGTGTCAGTTTAATATCACCAACTACCGGAGAATTACTTGTAAGATATTTGATAATTCCACGGAACAGAAACATGGTACAGATCGTTACAATGAAGGATTTAATCTTGCGATTGACATAGAAAAAACCATTCACAGCACCAATTGCTGCACCTGTCAGAATTCCACCGGCAATTGCAAGAGGAATGCTGATCTTTGACAATACACAAACTACAATGGATGCCATACCCAGAATGGAACCCTGAGAAAAATCAAGTCCACCCATCGTCATAATAAAGAACACACCGGTAGATGCAATCATGGTAACGTACACCTGGGACATTACCAGACTGAATTTCTCCACCATACGTCCATGGGTTAATGTATTAAATACAAGAAATACAACGATCAGTCCGACAATTGGAAGGAGTGTTCGAATCATCGAAATGACCGAGTCTTTTCGTTTTTCTCCCTCAAGGGAAACTTCTTTTGTTTTCTCAGACATTTTCTTCCTCCTTAAACCATCTTACCAATCAAACTGTTTTCATCAAGAGTCTCACTGCGGCTCAGTTCTCCGTTGACTTTTCCATCTTTCATAATAAGAATTCTGTCACACATACCGATCAGTTCCATGAGTTCCTCTGAAATCATAATAAAAGATTTTCCTTCTTTTCTCATATGATCCATCAGCTGATAAATATCCTGCTTAACCTTAACATCAATACCACGGGTAGGACTGTCAAAAATCAGAATGTCCGCATCCTTACCGATCCAGCGTGCCAGAACAACCTTCTGCTTGTTGCCTCCGGAAAGGTCCGATACAAACTGGTCCGTATTCACCATCTTTACTGACATTTCCTTGGCATATTTGTTTGCAAACTGTTTCATCTTGCGGCGATTTGCAAAGAATCCAAGAGAAGGAAGACAGATATTGTCTCCAATGCTCTGATTCATAACAACAGACTCATTGTCACGATCCTTGGATGTGTACGCAATGCTGTGGGAAATTGCTTTCTTAATGCTGTCAATGGACGTTCCGTCTGCCAGAGTAACACTTCCCCGGCGGTCAAAAGAAGCACCGAAGCATGCTTTTCCTACCTCATGCATACCGGACTCAGACAATCCTCCGAACCCGAGAATCTCCCCTTTGTGGAGATCAAAGCTTACATCTTCAATCTGCCCCGGAACAGTCACATTCCGAACTTTCATAACGACTTCGTCAGAAACCTTTTCTCAGTAATCTGCCCGATAATAATTGC
>JAUNAE010000168.1 GCA_030527765.1 Eubacteriales bacterium | reverse complement strand
TGTAATTGTCAATTCAGGCGGCATGAGTACCCACTATCATGCCAGAAGCCTCTAATATAGTCATAGAAATCCTGAGCTGTTTTACTAGTGAAATCCTGAGAATTAAAGGTCTGAATCGAAATAAACAAATGCTCAATACTCTCTGGCTTATGATCTCCGACAAACAGCTCACCAAAGTTTGCATCTTTTAATACGGCGCGGAACGTATATAGGCTCTGCTGTAATATTTCCTCACGATGAGCAACGAAAAGCAAACGTTTCCTCTTCCCCGGATGCTGCTTGCAAAAATACCTATAATCTAGAGCAGAAATTACTGTTTTACCTGTACCTGTTGCTGCTACAACTAGATTTCGATAATGTCCTCGAACAACACGCTCGGCATCTAGTTGGTCCAAAATCTCCTGTTGATATGAGAAAGGATGTACATCAACTGTATATACTTCATGCTTTCGATTTTCAAGAAACTTTTCTGCTTTTAAAGCTCGAGCAAGCCGTTCTTTTTGATTTTCTTCATAGTACTCAAATTCGTTAGAATTCCAATAACTTTCAAAAGTTGCATTGATTTTATCAATCGTTTCCGGAAGGTCTTTGTATGTGATCTTTACATTCCACTCTAATCCACTGGACATGGCTGCATTTGAGAGATTGGATGAACCAACATATGCAGTAGTGAATCCTGTATTTCTATTAAAAACATATGTTTTTGCATGTAAGCGAGTCCGTTTTGTATCATAGCTAACTTTAATTTTCGTATTTGGTAACATACGAAGTTCCTCAATAGCCTTGATATCTGTTGCTCCCATGTAAGAGGTTGTAATTATTCGCAATTCTCCACCATTTTGGGTAAATTCCTGTAGAGAGTCAATAATCAGCCGTAAACCACTCCACTTGATAAATGATACTAACATCTCAATTCGATCTGCAGAGACTATTTCCTTCTTTATTTCAGAATACATTTGTGGTTCATGAACAGCTCCAGTAAAAAGACTGCTACGAGCAATCGATGTCTCTGGTCGAACTATATCAGATGCATTTTTTCCTATAATAAGGTTTGGATCATTTTCATTTAACAGTGCCATTAATTGTTCTGCTCTTGCATCCACACCCATAGAGGTGAATTGAATCTCATTAGTCGTATTATGAATTAAATTTACAATTCGATTTGTGAGTTCTACCTGTGCCGATAAGTCTCCACCATTATCTACAACATTCTCGAGACCTTTTTGAACTACACCAGCAAGGTATTTGGACAATATCTGAGCAGCTTCCGCTTGGTCAATAGCTTTCGTTGCTTTTCGAGCATTTGAAATCTCTGAAAGTTCGTCCGCCAAGGCAGTATTAATAACCTGTTCGTAAAGCCCTGATTTCAACATACTATTCTCCTGTGCATATTTAACTTGCAAATAGATTATTCACTCAACTTGCGATCAAATATATCTTCTTCTCATCAGCGCAAATCTCTTCTGTATGATCATAGATCTGAATCAGCGTTCCCATCTTATCAATAAATACAGATGTTGCCGGATTACTTAGGGATGCAAAGTTGTAAACTGCTTGTTTCTCGGCACCTTTCATATTCTCTTCTAACTTTGCGCCAGTATCCTGAAGCAGTTCATCTACAGGCCCTTCTTTTATAAGAGGAATACTTCCGATAAATTTTCCTACAGCTTTTCCTGCTGCACCAACGCCTTTCAATACATTTGTATCTACAGCTGAGCTGCCCAGCTTTTCAAGATATAATGAACTTCTGGCGAACAATTCTCTATATGTCTGCGACATATCAACCAGTTCATTCTTAATTCCAGCTACATACTCCTCATTAAAGTTACCGCTTAACATGATTTCCAGCATCGATGCAAACGAAAACGAGTACAGTGACAACCAGTAATATTTGAATTTCTTCTCAAAGTCAATATATGTCTGTGTTACTTTATTATGAGCAACAATACGGTGTTTCTTTTCTATTGTCTCGCAAACAATCTTCTGATAGCTAAGCATATTCTTTCTTGCTGTTCGCTGAATATCCAGGACCATCTTATGATTACTTGCAAGAAAATGCTCATTTTCCCAATTCATCTTGTACTTTTGAATTATAGCCATGAGCATATCAACGTCTGCTTCTATTTCTGATTCTTTCTCAACTTCAAGGAACGATAGAATCTCCTGCTGTTTTTCCTCTATTTTCCCTAACTCCTGCTCGATGGAATACAATGCAGCAGACATCAAGATCGTTGTTGGATTTAAAGCTGCCACGGTCTGTGCACTGCCTTGAAGGTTTTCCAGTTTCTGCAGCTGAACAAGCCTGGATCCTCCATCTGCATTTTTGAGTGCTCCCCATGCATTTCCGTTTTTGGCTGTTTTCAAGAAATCACCGGGTCTTGCATTAGCAATTGTATATACTCCATCTACAGGAATAGTAATCGTATGTGTCACCGTATTGAAAGCAGGAATTAATGATGATACCCCGGCACCCAGTGTAGACAATTCAGCAATCGGTACACTCAGTACTTTTTTATTCTCAAACCCACTGCGCTTAACTATTTGATAAGCATCTGTGATTTCCAGCAAAGAATTTTCCTCATTTACATTTAATAACGCTTCTTGTTTACTTTCTTGGATATTACTCATATAAAACCCTCATCTGCTTTTACAACGCATCCCATAAAACAGACATCATCCACACTATTTTGATTATATCATAGCTGAAATTGTGTGAAAACAATATCCAATTACGTGTGTAACAAAACAAGACCGAACAAACTCCTTTGGAAGCTCATCCGGCCTTATTTTCTACTAAATCACCTTATAATCCGTAATACACCAGTCCAGCTTCGACGGATCCAGATAGTTTCCGCACCAGCTGCACTGATTTCCTTTTAGAATATCCACCGGTGCTCCGCATACTGCACATCTCGGACTATAGATACCGAAAGGACTCTTCATATCTCTTTCCTTCTTTTTTCGAAGAACCAGCTCTATCTGTTCTCTTTCTTCGATCATTCTGCTACCCGTCCACTTCTGCAGAAACAGTTCACATTCTACAGTTACCACTTCATCGCTGCCTGTGAGTTCATAGTTTTTCAATTGCAGCTGATGAACGTAACAGTCCGCGACATTCTGATATACAGGGATATCCCTTCGGATTGCTCCTGATACAAAGGCAGACAGGTTATCGTCACCATCTGCAAAATGGATTCCCTGCAGCTTATTCCGAATATTGCTGAACAGCAACTGCATGGAAAAATCAGGATTTTTTCTATGAATCGTCCTGTTGTACATTTGTTTGTTTTCTTCTGCTGTTTTGATCTCTTCTTTACGAGCCTCCCTGCGTTTCCTGTATAGGTAGAAAATAAAGATCCGCAGCGGCAGCAGAACAAAATGTCCGACCAACAGGGCACCTGCAAATAAGAGAATAACCGAACACGTCCCAATTAGGATCGCAAACGGAACGGTTTTCATTTCCTTCAAAGCAATTGGAAAAAATTCAATGCTGAATACTACTGTATTTATAAGTGCTGCAGCGACCGTAATCCAGTTGATTACTCCCGTTATACGTTTTCCTGCACGGGTAGTTATTAATACTGGATCCTCAGAGAAATTCAGGTTTGCTACACGGTTTTTCAGCTCCTCTAGAATAAATGTTCTTCCGCAGTAGGGACATCCATCCAGAAGCTCCCCGACGCGTGACATCGCACCACAGCCGGCGCAGATGACCCGTTTCCGTTCCGGATCGGCATAATCAAAGACCGGACCTATGGTATCATAACCGATAATTCCCAGGAATTTTTTTCTGTAAACTTCTTTATTATCCTTGTAATATCGTGTTGTCCATTTCCTGTATTCTTCCGCGTATGTACTTTTAAAATTACCGTCCCTTCGTGCTGAAATTCCTGCCGAATTCTTTCCCTGGAATTTCAACCTGGTATACCGGCTTTTTCTTTGCAGCCCAAGCCTGTCCAGACGTTTTTTGTGCATCAGCACCATATGCCGATAGACCTGTGTCATGCTTTGGGTTCCGGAACCGCCCGCATACACGTCCTCATACTCATTCAGAAAGTCATTGATTTCTTTCTGAAACTCCGTATTCTCTTCTCGATCTACGGAAATTGCGGTATGAACCGGGAACAGAAATCCACGGATTCGTTTTCCACTTGCCCTGCACCAACCGGAAACATCCGGCATCATATGGAATATGATTCTATATCGAATCCTGTAGATCACCATAAGCAGTGCTGTGATTCCCGGCGGAATGGCAAGGCTCAAATATGCAGGATCCTGAGCTACATCTGAAATAGCCAGATACATGGCCAATGCATTTACCGTCATGAAGATCATGAACCACATGATGACCAGATACCCTTTGGTTCCTGCTTTATAATCGGATTTTGTTTTTTGTTTTTTATTTCCTTCAGGAGCTATTGTCTTCATTTCTATATATCAGATCCTTTTTGTGAAATTTTGTTTATTAACATGAAAAAATCAATCCTATACGATTTTATCATATTATGAAGGTTCGGTGAACTTGCGGCTGTGCAATTGTTATTTCCTTCCTAATCTTCTATAATCATCTAAGAATGACCATTAAAATATCCTATACAGGGGTGAACAAATGATAAATCAGGAATCGATATATGGCAGTTATCTGCCGAAACTGGAGGAAACGCTGGAACATATGATGGCTGCCATTGATGTGATCCGCAAGGAAATGACCGAGGAATTCCAGATGGATCCTGTCGAACATTGTCTGGCAAGAATCAAGGATCCGGAAAGCATGCGGGAGAAATGCCGCCGCAAGGGACTTCCCGAGACCACAGAGTCAGCCATTCGGCTGATTCATGACGCTGTCGGGATCCGTATAGTCTGTGCTTTTATCAATGATGTATATACGATCCGCGAGCGACTGAAGACGCTGGATGACATAGAAGTCATTGAAGAAAAGGATTATATCCGTCATGTAAAGCCCAACGGCTATCGCAGCAATCACATGATTCTGCGTTATAAGGGCGAGATCTATGTGGAGATCCAGCTGCGGACGATATCCATGGATACCTGGGCCGCTCTGGAACACCACATGAAGTACAAAAAGGAAATCACCGGCAACCAGTCACTCATTGTTGCCGAGCTGAAGCGCTGCGCCGATGAGCTGGCCTCCACAGACCTGTCCATGCAGACGCTGCGTGACATGATTCTTATGAATTAAAACGAAAGGTAAAGAAATGAACTAGGTGAAGAAATATGAAAGTGTTAATTGCTGAAGATACCGCGGATCTGAATCGCGTACTGACCGTTGCTCTGGAGCATCAGGGATACGATGTGGACAGTGCTCTAGATGGCCAGGAAGCTTCGGATCTTATTGATTCCAATGGCTATGATGTAATTATTCTGGATATCATGATGCCAAAAAAGGACGGCATCACCGTGCTGAAAGAACTGCGTGCGAAGCACATCATCACGCCGGTTCTGCTGCTTACGGCTAAGACGGAGGTGGATGATCGTGTGACCGGTCTGGATTCCGGTGCCGATGACTATCTGACGAAGCCCTTCGCCATGAAGGAGCTGCTTGCCAGAGTCCGTGCCATGGTAAGACGCAAATCCTCCTATGAAGGATCTATAGACTCATTTGCTGACCTGCGGCTGGACAGCGGCACCTGTGAACTGAAATGTGAGAATGCAGTCCGGCTCTCCGTCAAGGAATTCGAGCTTCTGCAGTACCTGATTCGAAATGCCGGAACTACGATGAGTACTGCTGCCCTGCTGAACAATGTCTGGAACAACAGCGATGCATCGGAAGACACGATACTGCTGTATGTTATGTATCTGCAAGGAAAGCTGCGCGCCATTGCTTCTCAGGTTACGATCAGCGGTGACCTGACAACAGGCTTCTGTCTGGAGGATACGGTATGAACGGATTTTCCATTCGCAGACTAAGGCGCCGTTTCATGCAGATTACCATGCTGTCACTGATGCTGGCCATGTTTATCATGAACGCGCTTCTGTATCTGGGAACAACGGCACTGAATCGCAAGATCATCTATAATACGCTGAGTTATATCATTGATCACGACGGAATGCTGGAGAACTGGGATGAAAACGCTGCTGAGAAAGTGCCCGCTTATATTCATGTTTTCGAGGAGCTTTTTTCTGCCACCGGCGACTATCGTTCTCCCGAATTCCGCTACTCTACCCGTTACTTCGCCGTATATTTCGATACGAATGAAAATGTCACCAATGTGAAAACCAGCTACATCAGTGCGGTAACCGATGAAGAAGCTGCAGAGCTTGGTGAAAAGGCTCTTGCGAGAAAAAGCGACAGCGGTCGTTTCGACTCCTACTACTATATGATTGACTACGAACAGGACGGCTCCGGCATGGTCGTATATCTGGACGGCCGGAATACGCTGCACAACAACAATCGAATCCTCAGCATGGCGCTGATCGTGACCGGCTTCGGCATTATCATTGCCTTTATCATCGCACGGATCATCACAAACCGTGTCATTCAGAGTGAGATCAAGAATGTAGATATCCAGAAACGATTTATGACGGATATCAGTCATGAACTGAAGACTCCGCTGGCCGTTATTCGTGCCAATACAGAAATGCAGGAAGTCCTGGATGGAGAATCCGAGTGGTCGGCTTCCACCCTTCGTCAGGTTGATCGCATGAACGGGCTGATCCAGAGTCTGGTCATGATCTCCCGCGCCGAAGAAAAACAGAATGAAGCCGCTGCAGATATCGTAGATGTGACCGCTGCTGTCTCTGAAACGGTGAATAACTTCCGTGCCATGGTCATCAACAGCGGCAAGTCAATGACGGAAAACATTGACGAAAATGTAAAGATGCTGGCCGAAGAATCACAGATCCGGCAGCTATGCTCACTTCTGGTAGATAATGCCATCAAATATTGTGACGACGCCGGTGTTATTGATGTATCCCTGAAGCATAAGGGTCATTCGATCACACTGGAGATCTCCAATTCCTATGCCGCCGGTGCAGAGGTGGATTATACCCGGTTCTTCGACCGCTTCTATCGCCAGGATGATTCTCACAACATCGATAAAGGCGGTTACGGCATCGGCCTCTCCATTGCAGAGAGTATCGTGCAGCGTCATAAGGGAACAATTGATGTATCCTGGAAACAGGGTGTCATCACGTTTAAGAGTCAGTTTAAGACAGGATTGTTATGACAAAAAAGACAGGTCAGACAGCCATGTAAATATCATGGTTTTCCGACCTGTCTTATTCTCTATGATGAGCACATCTCGATTATAATCCACAGAAGAAAATCGATGGTGCAGTTATCACAGTCATAAAGTTGAGAAGTTTTTGCTTTTCCATGCACAAACTTGTTCCAAATCAAGTTCAGCGCGTTTATTTTGATCCCGTATCTTTTTCTGCCTCTTCACTCCTGTCACCCACATACCAGTATTCACACGCGTCATCGCCATCCGAAAGCCTTTTGTGTCGAATGAGATGCGCCTGGAATGCCTTTGCTACCAGATGATCACTTGCGCACATAAACGGGAGTACGTCCATATAATCGTATTTCATTGCGAACTCATAAAGCGGACAGGTATCCAGCACATAGGCGATCCCCGTTTCTCTTCCATCCGGATTTGCTCTTATCTTCCAGGTGTTCCCCCATTCTCCGCCGCGTTTTTCGTTTGTCTGTTTTTCATATTTCCTGATATATGAATTTGCGGCATGCATCAGCCATTTCTTCTTTTCCAATTTGTTCATATCAATATGACCAAGCATTTTCAGGGTTGGATCCATAGCATCATAGAAGACCTCGAGAAATTCTTCGTGCGTGAGCTGCCTGTCAATGCCTTCATAGAATGCACACATTAAGTAACACAGCAGCATATTCGACGACATCCAGTTCTTCTTTCCGCCTAAATCCCCTTCCTCTGTAAGCCATTTATTATACTGGTTTTCAATCGTATTCCAACGGCTGTTTACCTCTTGTTCGGTAT
>JAUNAE010000656.1 GCA_030527765.1 Eubacteriales bacterium | reverse complement strand
TTTCAACGCTTTGTAAAAGGCTAGATGAAGAAATCAAAAGTTTTAAGGAACAACCCTTAAATGGATTTGATGCACCATTTGTAATGGTAGATGCAACATATTTCAAAGCAAGAGAAAACCATAAGATTGTCTCAAAAGCTTTTATGGTTGCACTTGCATTTAAGAGTGATGGACATAGAGAAATCATAGGGTTTGAAGTGTTTGATTCAGAAGACAACTACTCCTGGTACAGCTTTCTAAATAACTTAAAAGAGCGAGGACTTAAGGCCCCTAAAGTAATAGTGTCAGACTCACATAAATCAATCAGGAAAGCAATAGCAGAGGTGTTTCCAAGTACAGCATGGCAAAGATGCCAGGTTCATCTCATGAGAAATATTCTGGATAAAACGCCCCTAAAATACAAAGAGGGGCTAAAGGTAGAGCTTCGAGAAATGTTTAACGCATCAACATGTGAGGAAGCAAGAAAAATTAAGAACAGAATCATTGCTGATTATGAGGAAGTAGCAGAGAAAGCTATGCAAATCCTAGAAACAGGATTTGAAGACTCAATGACAATGATGAACCTACCAGAATATATACGAATAAAACTAAGGACAACAAATTATCTAGAACGATTAAATCGTGAATTTAAGCGAAGATCAGATGTAATCCAAGTATTTCCTAACGAAGCATCAATAATGCGTCTTATGGGAGCAGTTGCAATAGAATATAACGATAAGGGAATCACAGCATCTAGAGTCTATTCAGAAAGTAGATATATAGGTATGCAGGAACAGATTACAGTAGAGTATAAGGAAATAGCACTCAAGCAGCTTGCTGATTTACAAGCTGCTTAAGATAAATCACATTATATAGGAATTGAATTTACACACAAAAAAGGACTTGACCGTGTATCCTAACTTCTTGAAGTCATCGGATGTATTTGTCTGCTTCACTAAGCAGAGTGCTAGAGACCTGGCGGTTTCCCCTCGCACTCATTTCTTGCAAATTGAATCTATGCCAAAATTGCAATTTCAACTTGAACAGTTGAGCTAATCATCATGCAGCGTAAATTTGATCCAAGAATGCATCAAACAACTCGTCGGGATAATGGTATCCGAGACTTCTTCTTGGCCTCGCGTTCATGCTGTCTGCAAAGCTGAGAATCTCTTCAGCGGTGTAGCCATTGATAGAGACTCCCTTTGGAACGAACTCTCTAAACATACCATTGTGATGCTCGTTTCGAGAGCGTTCCCACGAGCTATATGGATGTGCAAAGTAGATTGTTGTACCCCATTTCTCAAAACTAGCAAACTCACTGAATTCCGGGCCATTGTCTGCAGTGATTGTCTTGAATACTTCTGAGAATTTGTCACCGTATTCATCATGTAGCAGGTTCATGGCATAAGCTACGGCATCGGCGGTTCTTCCGGGAATCTTGATGGCGATATACTTATTGGTTACTCGTTCAACAAGAGTAAATACCACAGATTCTCCCTTGCGCTTCTTACCAACTACGGTATCGGCTTCCCAGTGACCAATTTCAGTAAGTGCATCTACAA
>JAUNAE010000655.1 GCA_030527765.1 Eubacteriales bacterium | reverse complement strand
AATATTGAAGAACTGATCAAAGGCTGGTATCCGGTTGTAGAGCGTGTAGGAGGAGACTCCAGACTTGTCATTATCGACGATGGAAGTAAAGATGACACCTACGACATTCTGAAAACCTATCAGGATGATCATCCGCTTCTGAAACCTCTTACCAAACCAAACGGGGGACATGGAGCAACAGTTCTTTATGGATACCGATATGCCTTGAAACAGAAGGCAGATTACATTTTCCAGACGGATTCTGACGGTCAGACCAATCCGGATGAGTTTGAGGCGTTCTGGAAGGAGCGTGAGAACTACGATGCAATTCTTGGAAATCGTACTGTTCGCGGAGATGGAAAGCAGAGAGCTTTTGTTGAAAAAACGGTCTGTTTCCTTCTGCGTCTCGTATTCGGCGTGAAGGTTCCGGATGCGAATGCACCGTTCCGTCTTATGAAGGCAGATCTTGTTGATAAATACATTCGAAGACTGCCGAAGAATTATAATCTTCCGAACATTATGTTCACGACGTATTTTGCCTACTATCATGAAAAACTTCTGTTCAAAGAGATCTCTTTCAAACCTCGACAGGCCGGTGTGAACAGCATTAATGTGAAGAAAATTGTCAAAATCGGCTGGAAAGCTTTCTGGGATTTTGTACAGCTTAGAAGAAGGATGAAATAAAGAATGGAAGCACTTCTGACAACTCTTTGCTACATTGAAAAGGATGAGCAGTATCTGATGCTGCATCGCATTTCGAAGAAAAAAGACGTAAACAAAGATAAGTGGATTGGCGTTGGCGGCAAGTTTGAACAGGATGAAAGTCCTGAAGAATGCCTGTTGCGGGAAGTGTGGGAGGAGACCGGTTATCGACTGACTTCCTGGCAGTTCCGCGGTCTTGTCACGTTTGTATGTGCAGGAGCAACGACAGAATATATGTGTCTCTATACAGCGGATGGATTTGAGGGAGAGCCTCGTTCCTGCGAAGAAGGTGTTCTGGAATGGGTGCCGAAGGACAAGGTTCTGTCTCTGAATATATGGGAAGGCGACAGAATATTTCTGAAGCTTTTGAAAGATTCGCATCCCTGGTTTTCTCTGAAAGTGATTTATGGAGAAGACGGGAAACTGTGTGGGGCAGAACTGGATGGAAAACCCGTAAGAATGGAAGAATTCGATTGATATCATAATTGATATCATATTGAGAATAACAAAGGACAAGATATCGGCTGTGCAAAGAAACCCAAATGGGAATCTGAAGGAGCCGGAATCTTGTCCTGTTTGATATTTACATGAAGAAGGATCCGCTTAAGAGGGAGTAGATCATATCTCCCAGATATTCCGGATTGTGTACCGGTCCGTATAGCACGTAATTTTTGGCGATGGAAGTAATTCCCTGAGCAACAAAGTCCGCTGCGTAAATTCGGGAAGGGTTTTCCTTATCCTGCAAAAAATGTTCGCAGGTGACGAAAGAGTCATAAATGCTCTCATGGAGACAGTCGATAATCCCGTTTTCTACAAGAAGCTTCAAAAAATCATATTGTTTTTCAATATAACTGCTGTAGGTGTG
>JAUNAE010000654.1 GCA_030527765.1 Eubacteriales bacterium | reverse complement strand
ATAAGTTTCTTCAATCCGTCTTCATCGATATCCGCACTCTTTACCGTATCAATATAGACACCATCCCGCAATACTGTGATGGTATCTGACATGGTGAGAATTTCCTGAAGGTCATGGGAAATAAAGATGACTGTATTTCCTTCTTCTCTGATTCTTCTCATGTGTTTGTAGAGTTCCTCACGTCCTTCCTGAGAAAGCGCCGTGGTTGTCTCATCAATGACTACGATCTTCGGATCAAAGTAAGTTGCCTTTACAATCTCAACCAGTTTGCGGTCCTCAAAATTATACTGATCCACCATATCGGATGCTTTAATTCGATCGAAACCATACTGATTCAGAAGTTCCTGGGCACTTCGATTCATTGCATTTGTATTTTTGATTCCATGTTTTACAAAACGATCTTCATGTCCAAGAAAAATATTCTCTGCTACCGTCAAACCGGAAAGTGTTCCAAGTTCCTGTACAATAATGGAAATTCCATGATTATTCGCATCTACCTGGTTCTTTGCACGAACTTCCACGCCATCCAGAATAAAATGGCCGCTGTCAATAGAATAAATTCCTGTCAGCATATTAGTGAGAGTGGATTTTCCGGAACCATTCTCTCCGATCAGAGCATGAACCTCTCCTTTGTTAATGTTAAAAGATACATCCTGCACTGCCTTCGTAATACCGAAGGATTTGCAGAGATTCTGAACCTGTAATCTTACTTCGCTCATTCTCGAATCCTCCTTTGATTACTTCACAATCTCACCTTTGGAAACTCTTGTGGTGAGGGTTACAATGATCAGCAGTGCAAAACCGGAAATAACATCGTTTACTGCAGTTGGAGCTCCCAGAGCAACAAATCCATAATAGATAATCTGCAGGAAAAACTCGCCGATGATGATCGCCGGAATCGGGATACCATTCTTCTTCAGCGCCAGACCAAGGAAGCAGCCCATGGTCGGGTTAAAGTTACGACTCATAGATGCCATACCTGTCTCAGCAACCATGGAAGAACCATAGCTGATGGTCAGAATCGCTTCTATTCCAAAGAAGGCACCGGAGATAATAAAAGCAATAATTTTGTATACTTTAACGTTGATACCCATATTTTTTGCAACAAACTCATTAGATCCGATTGCATAAGTATAGGTACCGATTTTTGTGTAATTCAACAGCAGATATGCAAGAAGGAACGCAAGCACTGCCAGAATCAGGTTTCCGGGCATACGTCCAAGTCCTCTAAGATCTGACGGAAGTGTCGCAGACTGTCCATTTGCAATATAACTTGCAATTGCCTCATAAATAAGAGCAAGTCCTGTCGTTACAATCATAGATGGAATTTTTAGTGTCACATAGAAAAAACCGTTCAATGTTCCAATCAGTGCACCACAGAGAATCGAACCGAAAATCAGTCCCGGATACCCCAGATTCAGTCTTGTTGCCAGTACCGTTCCCACAATTGCAGAAAGCATAATGTTCGCACCGATGGAAAAGTCGAACATTCCCATAACCATGACAAAATAAAAGCCCACCGCACCGGCCGAAATCATCAGAGATGATT
>JAUNAE010000006.1 GCA_030527765.1 Eubacteriales bacterium | reverse complement strand
CTTCCCGGGCTTTTCTTTTTGACAAGGAGTACAATTCATGCACTAAGACCAGAGCGTATACAGATTCGCAGTGACTATCGCGAGGCTTTCGTCACAACGAACACACTGGCAGTGACTCACTCAAGCTTGCCCCGTTCTTGCAATTCTCTTATGTGTCTTGTATGATAAGCCTATCAACAACTATGATGGTGTCGAATCGTTACACCAATCCACATCAATGAGGTACCGAATTGTTACACCGATCCGTAACAGTAAGGTACCGAATCGTTACATCTATCACAAATATTTGAAAGGAAGTAACTATGCCGTTTCCGGATAGTTACGAGGAAATTTACAATTATGGAAGAAAATAAAACAACACCCCACAAACGCCGCCCAAGATATTCCGGGAAATATCCCCGGCATTTCAGCGAGAAATACAAAGAATTAAATCCGGAAAAATACAAAGACACCATCGAAAAAGTCATCTCCAAGGGAAGCACCCCTGCGGGAATGCATATTCCAATCATGGCAGAGGAAATTCTGGATGTCCTGAAAGTACAGCCCGGCGAAAAAGGACTCGACTGCACTCTGGGATATGGCGGTCACTCCTCCCGTCTTCTGGAATGTCTGAAGGGAGAGGGACATCTCTACTCTCTGGACTATGACCCGATCGAAATCAAAAAAACAACCCAGCGTCTTCGGGACCGTGGCTTCGGAGAAGACATCTTTACTCCGGTGCACATCAACTTCCGGGACATCGATAAAGTTGCCGAACAGTACGGCCCTTTTCAGTTTTTGATGGCTGACCTCGGTGTCTCTTCTATGCAGATCGATAATCCGGAACGAGGATTTTCTTACAAAGCAGACGGTCCTCTGGATCTTCGATTCAACCCTGAAAAAGGCGAAAGTGCTGCAGAGCGTCTCCGCTCTCTTTCCAAAGATGATATCGCCTGGATGCTGGAAGAAAATTCCGATGAGCCTTATGCAGATCGCATCGCTTCCGCAATCATAAACACCTATCGAAAAGGCGATCCCATCGAGACAACCTTCCAGCTTCGCGGTGTCATTGAAAAAGCCCTCGCATTTCTCCCGGATGCAGAGCGAAAAGAGGCTGTCAAGAAATCCTGTGTCCGTACCTTCCAGGCACTCCGCATTGATGTCAACAGCGAATTCGAAGTTCTCTACGAATTTCTCGAAAAACTCCCGGGTGTTCTTGCTCCCGGCGGACGTGTAGCGATTCTGACATTCCACTCCGGAGAAGACCGCCTGGTCAAAAAATCCTTCAAAGCCGGCAAAAAATCCGGTCTCTATCAGGAGATTTCCGAAGATGTGATCCGTCCGAGCAAAGAGGAGTGTTTCCGCAATCCAAGAGCACATTCCACCAAACTCCGCTGGGCAATCCGTGCTTAACCGAATCAAGCAAGTCCCCACCCACCGCTTCAAATGCGCAGAGCATTAAGCGGTGGGTGGGGACTTGCTTGTATCAGTAGGAGTTCAAGCTCCTACTGATAAGCTGCGGAGCAGCTATTCGGTTATGAGCAAGAAGCGAAGCGGATTGCGAATATCCGTTTGACTATCAAAAAACTGCCGGCTGTTCCAAATCAGAACAGCCGGCAGTTTTTATTTTATTACTCGGAGATCAGCTCTTTGGAGTGTTCTCTCTCCATAGTTGCACACATTTCCACGAGTTTTTCCAGTTTCACATTATGAAGCTGCTGCTTCTGTCCGCGAACTGTAATGGATACGGTGCCTTCCTCTTTCTCCTTGTCACCTACAACGATGATGTATGGATCTTTGTATGTCTTATAAGTCTTGATCTTCTCATTCATGTTCTTATCCGCATAGTCTACTTCCACACGAATGCCAACAGCTTTCAGTGCATCAACCACTTTCTTAGCATAGTCGTTGTGCTCCGGACGAATCGGAACGACTGCTACCTGGTATGGAGACAGCCAGAATGGGAATGCACCCTTGTAGTTCTCGATGATGATACCGATGAAACGCTCCAGAGATCCGAAGATTGCACGATGGATCATAACCGGCTGCTTCACAGTTCCATCCTGAGCAGCGTATTTCATATCGAAGTTCAGCGGAAGCTGGAAGTCAAGCTGGATGGTACCCATCTGCCACTCTCTTCCAAGAGCATCTTTCATCTTCAGGTCGATCTTCGGTCCGTAGAATGCACCATCTCCCTCGTTTACTTCGTAGTTTCCTTCTCCGTAAACATCGTTCAGAATGCTCTTCAGCTCAGCCTCAGCTTTGTTCCACACGTTGATGTCTCCCATGAAGTCATCCGGTCTTGTGGAAAGCTCAGCTGCATAGCTCAGTCCGAAAGTACCATAGATCTCAGTTGCGATCTCCATGATATCTTTGATCTCGCTTGCAATCTGCTCCTCAGCAACAAGGATATGTGCATCATCCTGATGGAACATCTGTACACGGAACAGACCATTCAGCTCACCGGATTTCTCTTTACGATGAATAACATCCAACTGGTTAATACGGAATGGAAGCTCTCTGTAAGAACGCAGGTTTTTCTTATATACAAGAATTGCGTTCGGGCAGTTCATTGGTTTTGCTGCATAGAAATCGCTCTCATCTTCCTTTACACCCGGGATGATGAACATGTTGTCTTTGTAATGTCCCCAGTGACCGGAAGTCTGCCACAGCTTGGAGTTGCTGAGTACCGGACCGGAAATTTCCTGATAACCATGTCTTTCGTGGATCTCTCTCCAGAAGTCAACCAATGCATTGTACAGTTTCCATCCGCGAGGCAGCCAGTATGGCATACCCGGTGCAGTCTCATCGAACATGAACAGTTCCTGAGCCGGTCCCAGTTTCTTGTGGTCGCGCTCCAGAGCCTCACGCAGGAATTTCTTGAACTCCTTCAGCTGGTTCTTATCCGGGAAAGCATATACATAAATTCTCTGCAGCTGATCTCTGTGCTCATCGCCCTTCCAGTAAGCACCGGATACGGAACGAATCTCATAAGCAACATTCATAAGCTCCTGAGAATTGTCTACGTGCGGTCCGCGGCAAAGATCTACATAGTCGGATCCTGTCTCGTAAATAGTGATAGTCTCCTCATCCGGAAGCTCCTCGATCAACTCTGTTTTGAATTTCTGATCTTTGAACATTTCCAGTGCCTCAGCCTTGGATACCTCTTTGCGAACCCAGTCTTCTCTTCTCTTAATGATCTCTTTCATTTTGTCTTCGATCATTTTGAAGTCATCAGAATTCAGAGTTCTCGGAAGTGTGAAATCATAATACATTCCGTTCTCGATCTGTGGTCCGATTGCATACTGTACATTCTCTCTTCCAAAAATCTCAATCACTGCTTTTGCAAGAATGTGAGACAGAGAATGGCGATACACTTTTAAAAATTCTTCGCGTTCCATAGTATTTCTCCTTTTTTATATTTGCATAAATACATAAGAATTGCTTTCTCAATGATTCGGGATACCGGCTGTATGGCTCAAGAGACCCATATGTGTCTGTTTCACTGAAAACAAAAATCCCCCACAGTATGTTCTACTGTGAGGGACGAATATCAGATTCGCGGTTCCACCCTACTTGCTGTCATCCTGCCAGACAACATCTGTTCTGACGACAGCCGCTCATTGTTGATGATAACGGAATCACCGGGCCGTATTAAGGCCGCTCAGAGGTGGTCTTCAGAAGGCTTCCGACAGGAGCTCTCTCAGCACTAGGAGCTCTTCTCTGATGTCATGTTCCAACTTACTCTTCTCTTCAACGCTTTTTCTGTGGCTTATTATAGACAACCCGATTCATTTTGTCAACCTACTCCACCGCCCGAAGTCTTGCATCAATCCGTTCCTGTGTCTCATAAGGCAGCCAGGTGAATGGACCCTGAAGAATTTCACGGAAGGTATGAAGTTCTCCGAAGAATGGCAGCGAATGATAGCGTGCAAAAAATTCCTCATCCAGAATCGCTTTGGTCTTCGGATTCTCCATCAATTCCTCTACTGAAGAATCCAGAGAATAAATCTTGCGGTACGGCACAGTCGGTTTGTAAGTAAAAGTATACTCTCCTTTTGTGAGAACAGCTTTTACCTCTGTTCCCTGCTGCACAAGTTCTTCTGCAGCATTTGTGGAAACAAGTTCTGCCCTAGCATCCGGAAGAATCACCGTTGCCTTCGTATCAAAAGGAACTGTCACTTTGACTGTCAACTGATCGCCCTGAATCTCCCATCCGCTCTTTACAAGACCGGAAGATGTCAGCACACTTCCTTCTGTTTTCTGAATCTGGTAATTCGGCTGAGGTGCAATCCTGAATTCTTTAAATCCGGCACCCTTCTCACAAGGTTTGATGCCAAGCATGTTTCGATACATCCACTCAACTACAGAACCGTAGGAATAGTGGTTCAGAGAATTCATCTCTGTGCCGCTGATTTTGCCGTTCGGCAGCACGGAATTCCAACGTTCCCAAATGGTCGTTGCCCCCATGAGAACTTCAAACAGCCATCCCGGGTATCCTTTCTCCATCAGAATGTGGTATGCCATATCATTCATTCCATGATCGGAAAGAACTCTGCAGAGAAGAGGTGTTCCGACAAATCCTGTCTCCAGATGATAGCGGTTCTTACGCAGTTTATTCATAAGTCCGGCCTTCACAGATTCCTCTGCCTCTTCCGGATACAGTCCCATATACAGTGCCACCACGTAGCCTGTCATAGTATCTTCCGTCAGTCTTCCCGTACCGGAAAAATACTCGGAAAGGAAGGCTGCTTTGATCTCTTCTGCCAGGGTCCGGTAAATTTTTGCATCCTCTGTGTTATGAAGCACCTCGGCTGCCTTTGCCAGAATATCTGTCGAATGATAGTAATATGCCGATGCGATATAATATGGGTCTGTTCGTCCGTAAACGCCTCCGTCTACATTTCCGTCCAATGCCAGCCAGTCTCCGTAGTGGAATCCTGTCTGCCAGAGACGTTTTGCCCCGTATTTGTCATCTTCCCGGTGCATGTACTCTACCCATCCCTTCATGCTCTCATACTGATCCTTCAGAATTCCCGGATCTCCTGTATGAAGATACACATTCCACGGAATGACCGTTGCCGCTTCTCCCCACACCGTAGAGAAGGTGAAGGCTTTTCCAACGGTAGGCACCATATCCGTCACTGCACCCTGATATTTCTGCTGCTCACACCAGAGATCAAAGCCGAATTTGCGGTAAACACTGTAAGTATCCATGTTAAAAGTTGCAGTGCCGGAAAATACCTGGGCATCTCCGGTCCATCCGCACCGCTCATCTCGCTGTGGACAGTCGGTAGGAATATCCAGGAAATTTCCCTTCTGACCCCATTTCGCATTTTCAAAAAGTATTGTAACAAGCGGATCGGAAGTTCGAATAAATCCTCTGTCTTCCATCTGGGAATAAATCACCAGACCGGTGAAATCCTCCGGGCGAAGCTCGCCAACCCATCCGGTCACTTTCACATAGCGGAAGCCATAATAGGTAAAGTACTGACGTACTTCACGCTCTTTTCCGTCAGAAATATACGTAAATTCCGCCTTTGCCGTGCGGAGATTGTCTCGATAAAAATTCTCATCCTGAAGAATCTCGCCGAACTGCAGATAAATCTTCGTTCCCGCCGGGGCATCGCATCGGAAGGAAAGCCATCCAACCATGTTCTGGCCCATATCAAGTACGGTCTCTCCTGCCGGAGTGTGAAGCACTTCCACAGGCTTAATGGTCTCCTGTACTTTAAGAGGCGGATTGATTCTCGCCATCAGCTTCTTCTTGTCCAGATCCAGAACCTTGACTCCGAATGTCTCAGGAGCAATGGTGCTGTCGTAAGTCTCTCCGTTGTAAATACTTGTCTCCACGATCGGAGAAGTTTCCGCTTTCCAGGAGGTGTCCGTCTTAAGAATCTCCTCTGTGCCATCCTCATACCAGATGTGCAGTTCTCCAATCAGGGCAAGACGGTCTCCGTAGTTCTCTGTCGGTTTGCCAAGTCCATAACGGCCTTTGTACCAGCCGTCTCCCAGAAGAACCCGAATATCGTTTTCTCCCTCGGCAAGTTCCACTTCAAATGTCTGGAACGGCAGATACGTTTCGTAATCGCACAGTCCCGGGAGGAGACATTCCTCTCCCTGTTTTTTTCCATTCAGATAAAATTCATACTCTCCCAGACCCACCATATACATTCTGGCTTTTTTCACCGGTTTCTCCACTGCAAAGGAACGGCTGAGCACTGCCTGAACACTCTTGTCTGCGTCCGGCGTAATAAAATCTGCGTCCCACTCTCCTCTTCTCGGTGTCTCAAACCAGGCGGTTTCACTGGTGCACTTCTCGCCTTGATCTGTTGTCACCGATACCCGGTAGTAATACCGCGTCGAAGCCGCGGTCTCAATTGGCAGCGGATAGGCAAGATTACTGATGGCTTCGTCATCCCCACTGTCAAATACCATCTCTTTAAAGTCCGGATCAAAGGCAGCTTCGATCCTTGCGCTTTTCTGAAAATTTCCTTTGCTGTCTTCTACAAGATAAGAAACGCTGGGATTGTTGAAATCATATCCCAGCGGATTCTCAAGATGATTGATTCTTAAATGTGTGATTTTCATGTGTTCCCCCAATAATTGCATTACTTTGCCATATGCCACATCAGTTCTCTCTTCATATTGTCCATGACACTTTTCATATGATACTGAATGACAAACAGCTGGTGAAGATCCTCCGGATAACGTTTCTCCGCTTCCAGGATAAGCGGATAGATCCAGGTCTCTGTGTCGTCAATGTAGCGTTTGATTCCTTCCATGGTAAAGCCGCTGCTCATACTGGAAATATTATTGCAGCGATCCAGGAGCTTCACGCAGGTCGCAATCCGGTTATTGATAATCCTCTGGTAATATGCCGTCTCCTCCTCCAGGGTTCTGACATCCCCTGCGTAGGTTCTAGTGAGGCAGCGTACTGCTTCCTGCACCTCCTCAGATACGGGAAGCTCGTCATATTTGACATTGCAGTCTTCGCACACATCATGGAGCAGTGCTGCCGCGATCATTTCGTCCTCTCTCCACCCAAGAGCAATTCCGTGACAAGTCACAAGAAGCGGATGGTAAATAAATGGAATATGATCTTTTCCTCTTCGCACCTGCCCCTCATGTTTCTCTTTCGCAAAAGGCAGGGCTCGGCTGCTCTGTTCCAGATGGTTTTGGGAAATAAAGTCCTCCAGATACCGGTACAAATGATCTTCATGAAAGAGCCGGTCGGAAATTACATACTGAGGCCCCTTCTCCTTCTGCTGTTTTCTGACAGCCTCTTTCTTCCTTGATCTTACTGACTTTTTCATTATTTTCCTCCAGACAGACCATAGTTTTCTGGCCACAATGTTTCGTATCTACAGTATAAGTTGTGGATAATCTCTCTGTCAATAAATCTCACTCGACAAAGTAAATAAAAAGACTTCTTACAGAAACGAAATTTTCTGTAAAAAAGAAACAGGCTTACATGAGTGAAGTTTTCTGTAAAGTCAAAAAGCATCTCAGTCGGAGATAACTCTCTAACTGAGATGCTTTGATTATGTTTCAGAATTTGCAATTGTCTCTTCGTATCTCTCATCAAGAAGGGTTCTCTCATTTCGGTCCGGAAGTTCTTTCAGAAACCTCAGAAGAAATGGAACACAAGTCACAAATGACAATGCATCCGAGAAAAGTACCGCAGATTCTATTCCTGTCACACCAAGGAATCTCGGAAGAATCAGAAGAATCGGAATGAAATAAAGACCGCTGCGCAGCGTTGCCAGAAAAGACGCCACCTTACTTCTTGTCATGCTCTGGTAAGTCATGTTCATCACAACACTCAGGGGCTGGAAAAACACGGCAATGCACTGAAATCTTAGTGCCGGAACTCCCACCTCCAGAACAAGGGGATCATCCCTGAACAGCCGGACAATCGGCTCCGGAAACAGAAAGCCAATCACTGCAAGAATTCCAAGGATCAGTTCCCCCATTCCCCAGGTAAACCAGAGTCCCTGCCGGATTCTCCGGTATTTCCGTGCACCGTAATTATAGGACGCCACCGGCTGAAAGCCCTGCCCGATTCCAACCATGGCAGAACCGATAAACATGGCAAGTCTTCCCACAATGGCCATCGCTGCAATGGCTGCATCCCCATAGGGATGAGCACAGATATTCAGCACCGCACTGGCCAGGGCATTAAGCGTCTGGCGAATCAGACTTGGCATTCCGTTTCTGAGAATCTTTGCAAATTCTTTCGGATCGCCCTGAAGTCCTTTCAGCGTGAAACGACTGATGGTTTTTCCGGAGACAAACATGTACAGAAGAATGCCGAAGCTGATGTACTGAGACAGAGCCGTAGATAGTCCGGCACCATGAATTCCCATACCAAAACCAAACATGAAAATCGGATCGCCGATCATATTCAGCACGCCGCCGGACACCAGACCAATCATGGCAAAGGTTGCCTTTCCCTCATATCTCATAATATTGTTCATGACACAGCCCGTCGCAAGAGCCGGCCCTGAAATAAGAATGTAAATGCCATAACTTCTGGCATAGGGAAGAATGGTCACTGTACTTCCAAGTGCTGTAAGAAGAGGTGTTAAAAACAAGAGTCCCAGAACTGCCAGCAGTGTAGAAACCCCCAGTGCCCCGAAGAACGCTTTGGAGGCCAGCCTTTCTGCTGCCTTATGATCCCCTTTTCCCAGGCGAATGCTGATATTGCTTCCGCTTCCATGGCCGAACATGAATCCGACTGCCTGAAAAACCGCCTGAATACTCATAAGGATTCCAATGGCCGCACTGGCACTGGTTCCAAGTTTTCCTACAAAAAAGGCATCCACAAGATTGTAAATCATGGTAATCATCATACTGATGACCGTCGGCACAGCCAGAGCGGGGATCAGTCGGTTCACCGGAGTGAGTGCCAGTTTTTCATATTGCTTTCTTTCTTTTTCATCCATCGTTTTGTCTTCTTTCAGTTTCTAGTCAATCGAATTCTTGACATTCCGTTTTTCGTCACTTTTGTTCGCTCACGCAATCTCTCTTATTTACAAGCCAGTTAACAAAACGCTCAAACTGAATTTTCAGGAAAGCACCCACCGGAACGCCGATGAGCATTCCCAAAAATCCCGCAGCTGCGCCGCCAATAATCAGGGAAATAATTACGAGTACCGGATGGATGTCTACATTGCTGCTGAGAAGTTTCGGATTCACAACGTTTCCATCAATGGTCTGAACAACAAAGAGGACGATAATTGCAACGATCAGTCGTTTGAAGTCTCCGTCCATGAGGCAGACAAGAGCCGTGGAGATGTAAGCCACAATCGGTCCCACATAGGGAATCAGGTTGCCGACTCCCGTTGCCAGACCAATGAGCAGAGCAAACTTCACTCCAAGAATCGAAAGTGCAATGCTCACCACAACTGCCATAAACAGCGCATCCATCAGCTGTCCTCTCAAATATCCGGAGAATACCATAACCGCATCATCCAGAAGGCGTTTTCCCTCTTTTTTCGCTCTGGCACCGAACAGTGCATAAAATACACGTCCCCAGTATTTCATGAGATTCTGTCCATCCAGCAGAAAGTAAATGCTGAAGATCACGGAGAACAGAAGTGTTGTGAAAAATCCCTGCAGGTGACTCAAAGTTCCCACCAGATTCGTTCCGGTATTTTTCAGGATATTTCCGAGGTTGTTACTCATTTCCGTGAAAGTTTTGCTGATTCCCGTAGAAGAAATATCCCACTGATCCAGGGTATTCTGAATCATTTTGTACAGATCATCCATGGACTGGGCAACTGCATTTACCAGATTCTCAAGAGATTCTACACTTACGGTCTGTATCTGTCGGTTTACAGAGGAAATCAGCATGGAAAATCCAATAAAGAGAATTGCCAGAATCAGGAAAAACGTAATCAGCACACTAAGTGTACGTCCCCTGCCCGGTTTCTTTCGAATAAATTTCAGCTTCTTCAATTGCTTTTCCAGAAATTCAATAAACGGAAGCAGCACATAAGCAATGGCAAAGCCACAGGCCAGAGGTACCAGAATCCGGTTAAACCATGTCAAAATTTCTCGAATTGATCCCATTACCTGAGAAAAATGATTCACCAGCTGAATGGCAAGATAACCCACAAGAATCGTAGCAACGACATAGAGTGAGAGTTTCATGTATTTTTTGTCAATTTTATCTTTCCATTTCATAAAAAACTCCTTTTCGTTCTTTTTTACAGATGGTACCATTACATAATAAACGAGTTTTCGTAACTCTTCAATACTTTAACCGAATCAAGGAAGTCCCCTCTTCAAATGCCAGGAGCATTAAGAGGTGAGTTGGACTTGCTTGTATGAGTGGGAGGTTTTATGCTTCGAATCATTACTTATACAATTTCCGAATCCGCCGAAGGGCTTCGCATCGAATTATTTCTCCGCAGACATCTGTATTCCCACATGGACCTTTCCTATCTGAAACGCATTCCCGGAAGCGTCCTGTTGAACGACTATCCGGCAAAGCTTAAGGACATTCTGCATTTTGGAGATGTCCTTAAGATTCATGTCCTGGAGGAATCCAGTTCCCCGAATGTTCAGCCATCCTTTCATCCCCTCTCCATCCTCTATGAGGATGAAGATCTGATCGTTCTCAACAAGCCTGCCGGAATGCCCACCCACTCGTCCCGTCAGAATGTGGATAATTCTCTGGCCAGTGCTCTCGCCTACTACTATCAGGAACAGGGAATTCCCTTTGTCTTCCGCTGCAGCAACCGTCTGGATCAGGATACTTCCGGAGTGATTGCCGTTGCCCGGCACCGCATCAGCGGAAGCATTCTCTCCACCATGAGTGAACGGCGAATGATCCACAGGGAATATCTTGCCATTACAGCCGGAATCGTCACCCCTTCCGAAGGAACCATCTCCGCGCCCATCGGGGAGAAAAAAAATGGCTCGCAGTACATGCGAACCATTGATTTTCAGCATGGACAACATGCTGTTACACACTATAAAGTTCTTGAAACGACCGGAAATAAAAGTCTCGTCTCTTTGAAACTGGAAACCGGACGAACCCACCAGATCCGGGTTCATATGAAATATCTCGGTTTTCCTCTTCTCGGAGATTACCTCTATCATCCCGGCTCCTCTTCCATAGGGCGACAGGCACTGCACTCTTACCGTGTTTCTCTGCCGCACCCCATCACCGGAGAAGAAATGTCTTTCACAGCACCTCTCCCTGAAGATATGAAGTCCCTTGTAAACTACATTTCCAGAAATTCCTGATACAGGGCAAGTTCCTCTTTGGTGTCCAGACTGGACTCGAAGACAACTTTGCCCTGTTTATCTTCTTTCGTATCAAGACCAAACTGAAGCAGTTCTCGTCGAAGTTCTCTTGCCGTTCCCGCACCTCCGTCATAAAGAGGCACATCTCCCAGAACCTGTTGAATCTGTTTTTGAATAAATGGATAGTGGGTACATCCGAGCACTACACTGTCAATCTGCCCATGCTGCTCATCTAACAGACTGTGAAGCATTTCCATAAGATCCGGATCTTCGAGATTTCCTTTTTCAATTCTCCCTGCAAGTCCCGGACATGCCAGGGAAATAAATTCTGCTTCGGAATCAAGAGAAGCCTGAAGTTTGTGGAGTTTCGGAAGGGAAATGGTCATGGGAGTCGCCATTACAAGCACCTTCTGCTTCTTTTCACCGGCCAGAGCTGCAGGTTTAACTGCAGGCTCAATGCCAACCACCGGCATTCCCGGATATCTCGCACGAATCTCCCGCACCGCCGCACTGGTTGCTGTGTTGCAGGCGACCACAATGGCCTTAACACCTTGAGATACCATGTACTTTGCGATGCCAAGAGACAGATCCCGTACCTGCTCAATTGTTTTCTCTCCGTAAGGGGCATTCGCAGAATCCCCGAAGTAGAGAAAATTCTCTTTTGGATTCTCCCGAATCAGTTCCCGAAGAACGCTGATTCCCCCGACTCCGGAGTCAAACACCCCAACATATCCTTCATATTTCATGATTATTCAATCACCAGGCTGCCCCAGATATCATCCGGAACAAGGCTGATATATGTCTTTCCTCTGTTAATTGCAAGCTCGTTGCCGGACATATCATAATATCTCGTAATCTGTGTCTCACCTGCTTTTGTCCAGGTAATCGGAATTGCCTCACCATTGGTGATATAATATCCGTCTCTGTTCTCATCGATGCAATTGTAGATCAGGTATCCGTTCTCATCCAGCTTTGTGTAAGTAGAGTTCTGAAGAATGACATTCTCAAAAGTCAGCGGCTGCTGATCTTCTCCATCCAGATGCTGTGCATTGTATGCGTAGTAATCGTAAGTTCCTGTCTCCTGATTGTACTGAAGTGTGGAAGTAGTATGCTCAAAAGGAAGTACAACTTTGTTCGCTGCAACAGCATTTCCATAAGTTCCGCTAAGTGTCAGCTCAGTTCCCTCCGAAACGAAGGTAAAGTGGGAATCGGATTCCGGTCTGTACTGGTTGTACTCTTTGCTGTAACCGCTGTCTGCAAATTTTTTGTCCAGATCTGCAGCTGTTACATACTCTGTGAACTCGGTAGATTTTCCGTTGTTGACACGGGTAAAGCCGCCGGAAAAATGCTCTTTTGCGTAGTCTTTTGCAAAATACTGATCTACATAGAACGGACCTCCGTCGTGGCAGAGTACAGCATTCCACTCAGCTGCAAGAAGAATGTTGGTCGGGCGAACGCTTCGGATGCTTCCCATCTGTGTGATCTTTTCCCAGTCTTTTACCATTGCCATAAGACGTGTGATACGTCCGTTAGCGGTGCTGTTCATAAGCTCATATACGACATCTGCTTCTGCCATTCCGAAGTGGTCGTATGCGAGGGATTCGTTGTCGACCATAACCGCAATCGGTCTCTGGTTCTGAAGAGAGCTGTCGATGGCCTCTCCGGTCAGCTCACTGTAGTAAGTCCCTGCTTCTGCAAAAACATTCACACTTGATACCATGGAGCAGACCATTGCTGCAGCCACTGCAATTCCAATGATTTTTTTTCTAAACATAATAACCTCCATTTAATTTTCCGGTTTTATAAACCGGGTTTTTGATCAGTTCAAATCCTGCGTTTCTTAAATAACAGCAGGAATTCTCTGATATCATACCTCTTTTATTTCGAAATAGCAATATTGTTATCCCCCACGTCACTGTCAAGTGTTCGTTGGCAAATCTTTTTCATACAGAAGACTGACGGCACACGCCAGAGCGATACAGTTTTTTCGATCACATTCTTACTGTGGTTGGGTTGCGGATACCTGCACACTGGTCAGTTTCCAGCCGTACATGGTATTACTGTCTCCGCTTGGGGTGTAGTAGGCCGTGTAATATCCTGCATCTTCATATCCGGACGCTCCCATTTTCCACACTTTCACAATACCGTCCACTCTCATATTTCCTTTGTTGCTGAATCTCGCTGCCCCGGAAGTGAAATAAAGATTGCCTACAGCTCCGAAATCTCCGGTTCCATTCATCACGATCCAGTCACGACCCGGGTCATACTCTTCCACATAAGACTGCTGTACAAACGTATCAAAGTCCGCATCCGAAAAACCTTCCACAAGATTTACGCCGATATTCTTCATGTCTGTCACGGAAGCCGAATTATAAAGCTGCTGATAAGACTGAATTCTTGGATCATTGTATTCACTATGATACTGATACCAGTAAAGAAGCATACTCTTCGTATCTGCAGAGAAATTCTTCGCCTCGATGGTTGTCTCAACAAAAGAATCATCAGAAACTTCTTTTTTGTAAGCCCAACCTGCAAGGGCATCAAAGGATGGCAATGCCTCTTGTATATCAGTTCCGCCGGCTGTTCCCTGGGAATTGCCATTTCCGCCATTGCTTCCACCAGAGCCGTTTCCACCATCGCTTCCACTTCCACCGGAGCCATTTCCACCGGAGCTTCCATTTCCATATGTTCCCACAAAACTCAGTTCACTGATGCATGTATCGGAATATTTCCATCCACCGCGCACTTCCTTAATCGTCACACGAAGGGTTCCATCGCATGTAATTCCCTCATCCAGCTGGAAGGTATATCCACCGCTTACCATGGACTGTGCTGCACTGCTGCAGTCCACCTCCCGGATTTCACTTCCGGACTGAAGCTGGAATTTGGTAACACCGCCATTCTTTTCAAACACATCCTGGCTCTTGTAATAAGCAGGGTAAATGGTTCCGCCGGTAATGTACGTTCCCGCCGGGTAAAAGAAATCTACAAATTCTCCGATTCCATCCCCTGATGCTCCTTCCACCCATGCTGTGGAGAGATTTCCATCTTTGATGTAGTCTGCCACATAATTTCCATAGGCATCACTCTGGGAAGAAGATGCTGCAACTCGATCCGGCACCAAGGTTTCTGCTCCCCAAGTTATGGAAGACACTCCCAGACAAAGCATCGCAGATGCGGAAAGAATTCCAGCCGTATACAGAACCTTTCCAAGTCTTCCCTTATTCTCTCTTTCTATATTCTTGTGCATCCCTTTTCTCATTTTATCCTCATTCCTTCGCATTTCTGACTCAAGCCTCCCTTTCATCAAATCCTCTCATCTCAGCCGGGGAGACCCCCATCTTCTATAAGTGGGGGATAACAAATTAGTCTCAGTGGGGGTCTAAATCCCCGACTGAGATGCGCGATTTACTGTGTTCTATCTTCTGCTCCATCCGAAGAATCTGGGGCGTGAACCCGCAGGCTTCATAAAACAAAACAGCCTCCCGGTTCGCTGCCCATACGTCCAGAGTCATTATCTCACAATGCTGTTCCTGTCCATATTCCTTCACCCACTGATAAAGCTTCTCTCCGATGTGACTCCGCCTGCATTCCTTTGTTACACAGATATCCTCGATATGGATTCCCTTGATATCCCGCATGGTATCATGATTTCGATACACATACACACTATACCATAAATATCCCAGAACTTTGTTTTCGCGATTTGCCGCCACAATCACCGGAGGCGTTTCTTCCAGAAGCAGCTTTTTCATCCGAAAAAAGAACCTCATTTTTTTTGGCGTCCGGAACAGATCCGGTCTTTTTTCATGATGAAGCTGTGCCAGTTCTCTTCGAAGAGCAAGAATGGCTGATAAATCCTTTTTGCCGGCTCTGCGGACGTATATTTCCTTCTCCATTTGTATCTCACTTTTATCTCGTTCCAAACATCCGTCGAAGAAGATCCCCTTCTTCACTCTTTACCTTTCTCTCAAATATTGCGATGTGAGAAATGTCTGCGCTCCTGTCTGAAAAGGACGGAAACAAGAATCCACACTGGGGTTCTTCCGCCTCATACTCCTCAGTAATCGGGCAGATGGCACCGATCAGAAAATCATATATTTCCTCCGATTCCCCGATCTGGGTGTGGTCCGAAGCCTTCACCGGAATGTCGTAAATCCCACTGAAAAAGTAAATCCCATAAGGATATCCCGGCTGATAATGATCGGACACTGCCTCATAAAAAAGATCCAGAAGTGCATCGTTTTTCAGGTCACTGCTGTTCACCATGGTCAGAAGTTTCCACATATTTCTGGACTCCCGGGCCTCCCCGGGAAATTCATATTCTTTCAAATTGACATTGGTTTCGGAAAAAGGGATCGCCTTGGCAATCCGAAGCTTTTTTTCCTTATCCGAGGGCGTCAGCTTCAGAAAACTGGTGTTGAAGGTTCCGTCGATCTCTCCCTCTTCATCAATATAACATCCGGCAATTCTTGTAAAACAATTTCTGGCAAGATTCATTCGCCGGGTGAGCTCCATCATATCCTCTCTCTGAAGCATTTTACATGTTCCTTTCTTTTGAAAATGGCAGGAATGGTTCCGGCTTCACCGGTGTCTCTGTGAGGATTTTTTCCATCCAGATCATATGATACCATGTCTCAAACTTGTAACCGCAGCGATGGAATTCTCCGACCTTTTTGTATCCCATGTGCGCATGGAACTCTTCGCTGTTTCGGTTCAAATGAGGATCTTCCACCTCCGGATCTGCAATGCATGCATAAAGATTTCGCACATGCATCCTTTGAAGAATTTTTTCCAATTCCAGATACAATGCTTTTCCCACCCCGGATTTGTGATGTCCCATTTCCACATAAATCGACAGTTCCACAGACCAGTCATAGGCCGGACGTCCCTTAAAAGTTCCCGCATAGGCATACCCGAGAATGTGTCCATCCTCTTCTGCCACAAGATATGGATATTGCTCCAGAGTATCTGTAATTCTCTTTCTGAAGTTTTCCACCGTTGGAACTTCATACTCAAAGGTAATGGCCGTGTTTTCCACATATGGTGCATAAATTTCGACGAGTCTCTCGGCATCCTCCGGAACTGCTGTACGTATCTTCATATCCTTTTCCTCAATTCTCACGTTTTCTCCAGTATAATCCAAATAAGGCAAAAAAAAAATAACAATTGAAAAGCGGCAGAAAATTCTTTCCTGCCGCCTCTCAAAAATCTGATTAATTTTAGATGAAACTCTATTACGCAGCTTCCTTCACGAGTCCACATTTCCTCTCCAAAAAAAGAAAAACCTTATCAGAAACGGATCACAGTGTCCGAACCCTGATAGATGAATTCTATTTTTTGTTCTCCCAGAACCGCCGCACAATGCCGCCCGATCAGTCCGGAGGCGATCTTTTCAGACACTCCTCCGATGGTCAGTGTCTGTTCTTTCTCATTCCATGTGAGAGGAATCTCATGGTATTTGCCCTGCTCATATGCATAGCCGTCCCCATCATCCTCGTAATACAGGAATTCCCCGTCTTCTCCCGGATAAATATGGAATTCCATCGGAGTGGTCACTTTCTCATCTGCATATGTAAGCCCCTGTTCCATAGGAACGACAGAGCCGCTTCGGACAAACACCGGCATCTTAAGATTCGAAACATCCACCAGCACAGTCTGTCCTCCTGCATACTTCTGTCCCGTAAAGAAATCGTACCAGTCTGTTCCTTTCGGAAGATAGCATTTCCATACATTTTCTTTTTGAAGTTTTTCTCCCTTCGGTCCATAAAGCATCGGCTCCGTCACCGGATATACGAGAAATGCTTTTCCCAGAAGGAAGGCTTCATCGCTTCCCGCCGCATTCTCATCCTCCGGAAAGTCAAAGAGAAGACTTCTCTGCATCGTGCCGTCATGAAGCCATACCTGTCCTGCCAGAGAATAAATATATGGCATCAGCCGATATCGAAGTGCAATGGTCTCCTTAATCGCCTCATAGAACCGTTCTCCCGGATTGCCGAAATTCCAGATTTCTCTCGGCGTGTCCGTTCCATGGGATCGGAACATCGGAAGGAACATGCCCATCTGCAGCCATCTCACATAGAGTTCCCGGTATCCCGGATCCGCAGCACCGTCCTCGAAATCTCCGATCCAGAACCACTTAGGCGTCGGGTCCGTATGACAGCCGCATCCCCGTTTCTGCCAGTTTTCGTGAAGGGTAAAAAATCCTCCAATATCCAGTGTCCAGTAAGGCATGCCGGACAGAGACATATTCAAACCTTCCGTCAGCTGAATTCTGAGATTTTTCCAGGTTGCGGCCGTATCCCCGGACCAGAGCATTGTTCCATAACGCTGAATCCCCGGATAGCCGGAACGGGTCAGATTCAGAACTCGTTTCTCCTCCGTTGTCTTTCGCTGATTTTCATACATGCCTTTTGCATGTGCAACTGCATACAGATTGGCCCGCTTTGCCCCGAGGAATTTCTTGTGCTCTTCTCCAACCAGTCTGAAACGCTCCCATGGTTCTCTCTTATACTCTCCGCCCCAGTCCGGACCGGAGAAGGGTTCCGTAGAATCACACCACCAGGAATCAAATCCACCGGAAAAAAGTTCTCTGTCCGCCTGTTTCCAGTAAAGTGCTCTCGCCTCAGGAACAAAGGCATCGTAAGTCGCCAGGTCATGAAGCAAAAATCCGTGCTGAATCATTTCCTGGCAATCCCCGGTATCAAAATTCATATTCGGCCACACAGATACCATGGAATGCACGTGCATGTTATGAAGCTCTTCGGACATTTCCGCCAGATTCGGGAAGCGCTCCTTATCCACACATTTATAGCCCCAGTCATCATCTTTCCATGTTTTCCAGTCCTGCACAACACAATCCAGTCCCACACCGAGCTCCCGGTATTTTCTTGCAACGGAAACCAGTTCTTTCTGATCCACATAGCGTTCTTTGGACTGTACATACCCGAAAGCCCACTTCGGAAGCATGACTGCTTTTCCTGTGAGATGACGGAATCCCCGGATGATTTCATCTACAGAATCCCCTGCGATGAAATAATAGTCCAGCTGTTCCACTGTATCCAGGAACAGATAGGAGCCTCGCTCATCATCATTGAAGGTCATGAGACTTCCGCAGTCGTAGAGAATTCCATAACCCCGGTCCGAAAGAATCCATGGACAGGGAATGCGCATATTGTGCTGGTAAAGATACTGCACATGTCCCCGATAATTGTAAATTCCTTCCTCCCCCTGACCAAGTCCGTGAATCTGCTCCTCCGGCTTCCACCGGAAGAACATCTTTGCCCGGTAAGCTCTGCCAACTTCCTCAGGTCTCAGATTCTCCACAAAATTTCTGTCACCATCCACGGTTTTGACCCGTCGAATCTTCGGCTCTTCCTGGCCGGTAGAATACACCATCACCGGAATCTCAGAGAGTTCCTTATTCCCTTCTGTGAGAAGTACCTCTCCGGTTTTTCTCTTTTTCCAGCAAATACGTTCTCCATCCTCGGAAACTTCGATGAGCAGATGCTCTGTCTGAATTCTTCTATCTCCTAGCTGCTCCAGAACCGGCTTTTCCTCTCGAAAAAGATCCAAAGGAGATTCCGGATGCAAACTCTCTTTTTTTGAAAAAACGCATCGAACGATCCGGTCGGAAATACCGATCAGTGTCAAAAAACCATTCTTTGCGGCAATTCGAATTTGTGTCTTTTTTTCCATTTCTGCCACCTTCCCAATTCATCATCTTTGATAAACGGACAGGCCATTGGATTCTCGCATTTTTCTTTGTCTCATACAAGGAACCCTGTCATTGCCCCACTCATACCTATCCACTGTCATGGTATCAGTTTGAGATTTTCTTTTCCATAGTCAAATAACGCATCCTTTTTGTGCTTTTTTTACTCAAAAAAAGAGCGTGAGTAAACTCACGCTCTTCCGTAGCTTATTCGGCTAAATTATAACTGAGGACCAGCTGCAACAAGTGCTTTACCAGCTTCATTTCCTGTGTATTTTACAAAGTTCTTCTGGAATCTGTCAGCAAGATCTTTTGCTTTTACTTCCCACTCTTCAGCGGCTGCATAAGTATCTCTTGGATCCAGGATTGCAGGATCTACGCCCGGAAGCTCTGTCGGAACCTCGAAATCGAAGAATGGAATCTTCTTGGTAGGAGCCTTAGCAACATCACCGTTCTGGATTGCTGTGATGATACCACGGGTATCTTTGATGGAGATACGTTTGCCGGTTCCGTTCCATCCTGTGTTTACAAGATAAGCTTTTGCTCCGCTCTTCTCCATTCTCTTAACGAGCTCTTCTGCGTATTTTGTCGGATGCAGCTCAAGGAATGCCTGTCCGAAGCATGCAGAGAAGGTAGGAGTCGGCTCAGTAATTCCACGCTCGGTTCCTGCAAGTTTTGCAGTGAATCCGGACAGGAAGTAGTATTTTGTCTGCTCCGGTGTCAGGATAGATACTGGAGGAAGTACTCCGAATGCATCTGCAGAAAGGAAGATTACGTTCTCAGCTGCAGGACCGGAAGATTTGCCGTTAACAGTTTTAACGATCTTCTCAATGTGATCGATCGGGTAAGATACACGAGTATTCTCAGTAACACTCTTGTCTGCGAAATCAGGAACACCTGCCTCGCTCAGAGTTACGTTCTCAAGAAGAGCGTCTCTCTTGATTGCGCCGTAGATGTCCGGCTCAGACTCTTTGTCAAGGTTGATAACTTTTGCGTAGCATCCACCCTCGAAGTTGAATACACCGTTGTCATCCCAGCCGTGCTCGTCATCACCAATCAGGAGACGTTTCGGGTCTGTGGAAAGTGTGGTCTTACCTGTTCCGGACAGACCGAAGAAGATTGCGGTGTTCTTTCCTTCCATATCTGTGTTTGCAGAGCAGTGCATGGAAGCGATGCCCTTCAGCGGCAGATAGTAGTTCATCATGGAGAACATACCTTTCTTCATCTCTCCACCGTACCATGTGTTAATGATAACCTGCTCGCGGCTTGTGATGTTGAATGCTACTGCTGTCTCAGAGTTCAGACCAAGCTCAGCGAAGTTCTCAACTTTAGCCTTGGATGCGTTGTAAACAACGAAGTCCGGCTCGAATTTCTCAAGTTCTTCTTCTGTAGGAACGATGAACATGTTCTTTACAAAGTGAGCCTGCCAAGCAACCTCAACGATGAAACGAACTGCCATACGAGTATCCTCGTTTGCACCGCAGAATGCATCTACTACGAACAGTTTCTTGTTAGAAAGCTCTTTCTTAGCGATGTCTTTCAGTACTTCCCATGTCTCCTCGGATACCGGATGGTTGTCGTTCTTGTACTCATCAGAAGTCCACCATACAGTGTCTTTGGAATTCTCATCCATAACGATATATTTATCTTTAGGAGAACGTCCGGTGTAGATACCAGTCATAACGTTAACTGCGCCCAGTTCACTCTCCTGACCTTTCTCATAGCCTTCCAGAGCCGGGTTTGTTTCTTCTTTGTACAGATCCTCAAAGGAAGGATTGTGTACGATCTCAGTTGTTCCAGTAATACCATACTTGGTTAAGTCGATATTTGCCATAATAATTTGACCTCTCTTCCAGCAATTCATAATAGTTGCTTTTTGTTATAAATTCTTCCCTTTAAGGAAGAATTAAGAAATAATAAAAAATATTATTACCTTATCTTATTATACATAAAATTTTGATAAAGTCATCACAAACTTGTAATTTTTATACTTTTTTTATCACTCAGTCTGCCTGAAACTCCAGTTCATCCAGATACTCGTCGAAACGATCCACTACTGCATCGAATTCATCGTCATCTTCAATATTGGAAAGCAGCGGGTTGCCCTCTTCATCTTCTTCATATCCATAGAAGTAGATATCGCTCTCCGGATCATCCTGTCCTTCCACCGGCTGAATTGCAATATAATTCTTGCCGTTTACCTCATAAACGAGAAGTACAACGCACTCCAGAAGGCCTCCCTCGTCCAGTTCAATCTGAATCTCTGCTCCAGCTCTGTTTTCGTATGCCATATAACCACCTTTCCCGGTGTATCCACCGCCTTGATTCTTTTTCTAGAGTATATCGAAAACCCATCGGAAATGCAATCTTGTTATTATGAATCCCCCTGCTCAATAGCCACAGAGCTTCCCCTGCTTCCGGATTTTCGGATGAGAATTTTGTTCGGAATGACTTCCTTCAGTTCTTCCCTGTGGCTGATAATTCCTATGAGCTTATTTCCGGCAGAAAGCTGTGTCAGCATCCCCATGGCATCCCCAAGAGTTTTTTCATCCAGGGTGCCGAAGCCCTCGTCGATGAACAGTGTTTCTGCCTGAACCCCGCCGGCATTGGCTGTGATCCGGTCCGAAAGCCCCAGAGCAAGACTCAAGGATGCCATGAAGCTCTCTCCTCCGGACAGGGTGCTGACCGGACGTTTCTTACCCGTGTAATTGTCCAGAATATCCAGTTTCAGTGCAATGTTTCCTTTGGCCTCTGCATCCTCGTGGCGGAACAGAAGATACTGACCGCCGCTCATGGGCAGAAGTCTCTGGTTTGCCGCAGCGATAATTCCGTCGAAGCCCGACATCTGTACGTATGTTTCAAAGGACGTCTTATTTCTTCCTTTATACTTTCCTGTGAGAAGATCGGAAAGTTCTGTCAGCCGATTCACTTCCCCGAGTTTCTTCTCCATACTCTTCTGCTCCTTCTGAATCTCCTGACACACCTTCTGATTGTGTGTTTTCATCATGGCAAGATCTGTTTTCTCCTTCAGAAGCCCTTCGTAGCAGGCCTTCTCTTCCAGTGATTTCTGTCGGAGTGTCTCTTCCTCCTGCCGCTCTTTTCCTTCCGTCTGCTTCTTCAGAGATTCCAGTTCCGTGCGGATCTTCAGTTCTTCTTCCCGGAATTTCTGAAGAATCTGTTCAAATTCTGTTCGTTTCTCACTCGGCAGACAACTCTTAAGATACTCTTCTTCTGCCAAAAAACCTGCACTCTCAAGTTTCTCCTTATAGATTCGTTTTTCTTCTTTTGTCTCCTCGAGGCGTTTCTTCAAAGCTTCTTCCGCAGAAGTCTTTTCTCCTTCTTTTCCTGCCCGTTCCCTCTTTCTAAGTTCCAGAGCTTCTCTTGCTGCCTGAATCTGCTGCCGAATTTCTTCTCCCCGGGTTCGCAGTTCTTTTTCTTTCTCCTGCACCTGTTTCAGAGAAGCATATGGAAGATGCACCATGGAGGACAGCATTCCTGTAAGACCGGCGAGATTCTGCTGCTCCTTCTGAAGGGTTTCCCGAAGTTCTTCTAATCGGACTTCATGCGGTTTCTTCCACTCCTGGAGTTTCTTTAAAGAGGCCCTGCACTTTTCAAGAATGACGATCTTTTCGGAAAGTTCCTGCTCCTTCTTTGTAAGTCTGCCGATACACTCTCTCGTCTCAGCCATTTGGTTGGTGAGAAGATCTCGCACCTCGGAAATATCTTCGAGTTCTCTATGCAGCAGCTGACCTGCCTGTTCCAGAATCTGCTCTCTGAGAGCCGTTTCCGCCGCCTTTGCCGCCGCTGCTTTTGAAGTCTTATCTCCCTTTTCCTTTTCTGCTGTGTCTCTCTGGTTTCGGAACTTCTTTCGCTCCTCTTCCGTCACACCATTCTCCATCAGTGCTGCCGGACTCGGATGATGTACCGAGCCACATACAGGACAGGGACTTCCCTCCTCCAGAAGAGATGCCAGCATTCCTGCCTGAGAAGCCTCCCACAGCCGCTCGGTCTGCTCATATTTCTGAAGAGCCTCGTCATAGGTCCTCCAGGCAGCCTCCATCTCCATCTGCGCAGTTTGAAGATCCTGTTCCTTCTTCGCATAATTCGGAAGCTGCCGTACCAGTATGGTATTCAGCTGCTCAGAGAGGACATTCTGTCTCTCCAGTTCTGCCTGAACTGTGAGGCGTTCTTCCGGAAGTTTCTCGTTAGCACTGATCCATTCCGTAAGCTGGTCTATTTTCTCTTCGGCACGTTTTTTGGATTCCTCTCCCTGAAGAAAAAGTGCCTGATCCTTCTCTAATTTCGCTTTTGCCTCTTCCTGCTGTCTCAGAAGCAGATCTCTCTTCTCATAAGTTTCTTCTTCCTTGCAAAGCTGCTCTGCCTGAAGAAGCATTTCTTCCCCCGTTTTCTCCCGGAGCATAGCTTTTTCAAAAAGTTCCTCTGCCTTCTTCTGATCCTCCATGGCTCTGACACAGGAAGACTTCATCTCATCCAGCAAATCAGACGCTTCTTTCTCCTTCCGAATGCCGGTCTTCCATGCCTGATAAAAAGGCTCTACTTCGTATGCAGCTTTCTTTGCTCTCGCAAGCCTCCAATCCAGGGCGTTCATTTCTTCTCTCTGCTCTTCCATCCTCAGAAAAGCTTCCTGCGTCTCTTCCAGGCTTCGGAACAGCTGATTCGTGCTTTGAGCCAGCACATACTCCGCCGTCGCTTTCTCCGCACTTTTTTTCTGAAGAGAAATTCGCTCTTCCAGTTCTTGATTCCGGACTTCCTGTTCCTGTATAAGGGCAGAAATCACTGTAAGCTTCTCCTCCACCCGGTAATCTGGTCTGAAATCCTTTCCCCGTTCCAGAATCTCCTGAATCGCCTCAGACTGGCTGCTCTCCGTCTGATACTGAATTGTTCGAAAATGATGCTGAATGCTCTGAAGGGTTTCTGTCAGCTTGTTGGCTTCCTTCTGCCGTCTCTCCTCCATGAGCGTTCCCATCCTGCGGTAGCCTTCTGTGAGAAACACTTTCTGCAGAATCTCGCTTCGTTTCCTGGAGTCCGCATTCAGAACTTCCCGGAATTCTCCCTGGGCAATCATGGAAATCTGCTTAAACTGGTCATAGCTGATGTGCAGCAGCTCTTCCACTGCCAAATTTACTTCTTTTGTATTGTTAATGGGCGGTTCCGGATCCCGATAGAGCACTGCTTTTGCCGGGCGGGTCGTCATTCCCTGTCCTCGTTTCTTTCGCTGCTCATACTGTGGTGAACGGACAATCCGATACTCCCGCCCCTGATGAGAAAAGAGAAATTCCACGAAGGTGTCCGTTCCGTCTTCTGCAAAATCGCTCCGCAGTCCCTGCACTTCCCTTTCTGTTCCGCTCGTCCGATTGTACAGGGCAAAGGTAATGGCATCAAAAATGGTCGTCTTTCCCGCTCCGGTATCTCCCGTGATCAGAAAAATACCGTCCGGAAACTTACGAAAGTCCACTTCTGTTCTTCCTGCATAGGGACCAAAGGCACTCATGATCAAATACAGTGGTTTCATTCCAGCACACCTGCCTCTCTTGCCACATCACATAGAAGTTCCCACTCTTCCTCCGTCGGTTCTCCCCCTTTGATCAGGCCGTAAAACTCACTCATCAGTTCCTGAAAGCTCATCTTCTCCCGTTCCTGACTCATCGTCCAGTCTTTCAGACTTTGTGTATGGGAATTCTCATAATCCAGTTTCATGGTATTTGGGTACACTTCCTGAAGTCTGCCCATGGCATCCAGCTGAAGTTCTTCATCCGTCAGTGTCGCATAAATATAGTCATCCGTGTCTTCCCCGTGGTCCAGCAGATCCTGAAGTTTTCCTTTCAGATGTCTCATCTCCCGGAGGGGACGAAGTGGAATCAGTTCCACGGAAATGCTGCCTTTCTCTTCCAACGTTACAAGGGGAAGTGACTTGTCTCTTGCAATCTCACTGAGGGAATACTTCAGGGGAGAGCCGCAATATCGACACGTATCCCTTCCCGCTTTCTGAGGTCCGTGAATATGTCCCAGCGCCACATAGTCAAACTCCGAGAAACAGTCTGCCGGAATCATATCCAAAGTACCCACATTCAGAATCCCGCTCTCCGATCCGGAAAACTCCGGATTTCCGTGTACTCCTGCCACAAACTGATGGGCAACGAGAACATTTCGCTCCTCTGCATTCACATGGCAGGATTCCATCACTGTGCGGAAAGCTTTTTCATAAGTGGACACATCCGCCTCAGGAAAAAAATGCCCCACAGTGGAAGCTTTCACATAAGGCATGAGCCAGATGCGAAGCGTTCCCCAGGCATCCTGAAGAGCAACGTTCTTGACCTCTCCTGCGTATTTTCCTTCAATATAGATATTTCTGGCAGAAAACAATGCACTTCCAAACTGCAGCCGTTCTTCAGAATCATGGTTTCCGCTGATGACAAACACCGGCTTGTTCCTGTCTGCAAGAACAGTGAGAAATCCGTCAAACAGGCGCACCGCCTCCTCACTTGGCACGGTTCGGTCATAGACATCTCCCGCAATCAGGACTCCGTCCACTTCCCGTTCCTCTGCAATCTCCAGTATTTCCTTCAATATATATTTCTGATCTTCGATCATGCTGAAGTCATTGACGTTCTTTCCAAGATGAAGATCTCCCAGGTGAATCAGTTTCATAAGTTCCCCCTTCTGATATAAGCATTCCCCACCCCCGCTTAATGCTTTGCGCATTTGAAGCGGGGGACTTACTTGATTCGGTTCAAAATATTGACTCTTATACAATCAATTATGGCTCTTGCCCTCGTATCTTTTTATCATACCATGAAAATCCCTCTCCTTCTATGAGAACTCATTTTGTTATAGTTTCCCGTGAACTACAATCTCAATTCTGAGAAAGTATCAAAATTTTGTTCCTTTTCCTGTGAAAACGTTTATAATAGGTAAGGAATGTTTAAAAAGAAGGGAGAGAATTATTTTGGATACTTTGGAGATTTTGAGAAGCCTCGCTTATATCATCATCTTCGCAAAATTTTTTGGACTGGTTGCAAGAAAACTGAAAGCACCTCAGGTTGCCGGTGAAATCATAGCGGGACTTCTCATCGGACCAAGCGTGCTCGGTCTTGTGCAGAGCTCTGACTTCATTTCCGGAATGGCAGAGATCGGTGTTGTTATGTTAATGTTCACAGCAGGTCTGGAGACCGATCTGGATGACCTCAAAAAATCCGGTTTCAAGGCACTTCTGATTGCCTGTGCCGGTGTATTCGTTCCTCTGGTCTGCGGTACCATTCTGTATATGTGTTTCTACGGATTCAGTGCTCCGGGAACTGAGCATTTTATCCGTGCCATGTTCATCGGAACGATCCTGACGGCGACTTCCGTCAGTATTACCGTACAGGCCCTCCGGGAACTCGGAAAGCTTTCTACGGAGATCGGAACAACCATTATGAGTGCGGCGATTATCGATGATGTCATCGGTATTCTCGTACTGACCGCTGTCATCAGTATGAAAGATCCAAGCAGTCATATCAGTGTCGTGGCACTGAAAACGGTTCTGTTCTTTGTGGTAGCGATCGCTGCCGGTCTGGTTGTTTATCAGATTATGAAATACCTGGATGCCAGATATCCTCACACCCGTCGTATTCCGATTCTTGGTCTGGCACTTGCCCTTGCCCTGTCCTACATCGCAGACAAGTACTTCGGAGTTGCAGATATTACCGGTGCCTACTGTGCCGGCATCATCCTCTGTTCTCTGAAGGATTCCGACTACATCGGAAGAAAAATGGATATCAACTCCTATATGATTTTTGGTCCGGTCTTTTTCGCAAGTATTGGTCTTCAGACCAACCTGCGGCAGCTGGATTCCACCGTGCTGATCTTCTCTGTGGGCTTTGTCATCGTCGGACTGCTCTCCAAGATCATCGGCTGCGGTCTGATTACAAAACTTCTTGGATACCGCGCAAATGACTGTCTGAAAGTCGGTGTCGGTATGATGACCCGAGGAGAGGTTGCACTGATCGTTGCTCAGCGTGGACTGAAATCCGGTATGATGGAAAGTCAGTACTTCACCGCCGTGATTCTTCTGATCATTATCAGTTCCATCACAACACCGATTGTACTGAAAGCCCTGTACGCTGCGGACAAGAACGCCGGACATGCGGCATAACAAAGGAATCTTGTACTTTTTATAACTAAGAACTATTTGCAATTTGCTTTCGAAAAGCCGTTTTTACGGAATAACAAAGCAACTGTCATAACAGTAAATCTACGGAATAGCTACAGCAACTAAAAAACACTCTATGAAATGAGGAGACTGATTATGAAAACCCGAGTATATATTGATGGACAGAGTGGAACTACCGGCCTGCAGATCTATGATCGTATCGGTGCAAGAGAAGATCTGGAACTTCTTCGCATTGACGAGGATCTCCGCCATGATTTGAATGAGCGCAAAAAATTTCTGAACGCTGCCGATATCGTATTCCTGTGTCTTCCGGATGCAGGTGCCATGGAAGCCGTTTCTCTCATTGAGAATCCGGATGTCAAAGTCATTGACGCTTCCACCGCACACCGCACAAACGATGCCTGGACTTATGGTTATCCGGAGCTTTCCAAAGAACAGCGAGAGGCGATTAAATCCAGCAAACGCATTGCCAACCCGGGCTGTCATGCCACCGGACTGATTTCTTCCACCGCTCCTCTGGTGCGTATGGGAATTCTTCCGAAGGATTATCCTCTGACCTGTTATTCCCTGACCGGATATTCCGGAGGCGGCAAAAAAATGATAGCAGACTATGAATCTGCCGAGAAACCGGAATCCCTTTTTGCTCCGGGAATTTACGGACTGTCCCTGAAACACAAACATATTCCGGAGATGCAGAAAGTTACCGGCCTCACCCATCCACCGGTATTCATGCCGGTTGTAGATGATTATTACAAAGGAATGGCTTCCACCATTCTTCTTCACAACCGTCTTCTCACAGGTGCTCCGACAGCAGAAGAGATTTGTGCAAGACTTCAGGACTACTACAAAGATGAGCACTTCGTCACTGTCCGTCCTTATGAGGCAGCTCCATCGACTCTGTATGCCAACACTCTTGCGGGAACCAACCGCCTGGAACTGGTTGTCTGCGGACATGAAGATCAGACGACGGTCACTGCTCTCTTTGACAATCTTGGAAAAGGTGCTTCCGGTGCCGCAGTTCAGAATATGAACATCATGCTCGGCCTTCCGGAAAACACCGGACTGGAATAAGCCAAACACTTACTCTAATGACAATAAAAATCCCGATTTCTTCGAATGCCTCAGGCATTCCGGAGAAACCGGGATTTTATTTTATTTTATTTTGTTTTGGACATCTTTTGACTGAGGTAAATCATTCCCATAAGGAGAATCGGGAATATCACAGAACAGAGAATTCCCATCTGAAGATTATCCTGAAAATGACTCGCCATCATCCCCGCAAAGGTCGGTCCGCCGGAACACCCGAGATCTCCTCCCAGTGCCAGAAAAGCAAACATGGCAGTTCCGCCTTTTGGAATGGCTGCCGCTGATTTACTGAAACTTCCCGGCCACATAATACCGACGGAAAGACCACAGACGGCACATCCCAGAAGGTTCAGGGCAGGGTTTGGAAGAAGGGAAATCATCAGATAAGATACCACACACAGGAAACAGCTTCCGTACATGAACCGGTCCAGATCCATGCGGTCACCGAATTTTCCATAGAACGCTCTGGAAGTTCCCATGGTCACTGCGAAGGTCATAGGTCCTGCCAGATCTCCCACAGCCTTTGTAACTCCGAGGCCCTTTTCCGCAAGGGTGGATGCCCACTGACTGACCGCCTGCTCGCTGGCACCGGAACACACCATCATAATCGCCAGAATCCAGAAGACTTTGTTTCTCAGAAGTTCTCCAATGGAAAGCCCCCGCTCCCCCTCTTCCATGAGAGAGGCGATGGGTGTCTGGGTGAAGACTGCAAGATTTGCCAGTGGTACAATCATCCAAAGCAGCGTCAGGCCCTTCCAGTGTTCAATTCCCACAAATCGGAAATATAACGTGGAAATCAGTACGACTCCCACATGTCCCCAGCAGTAGAAGGAATGGAGAAGGCTCATGGCCTGTTCCTTGTTGTCTGTCGGGCAGGCCTCTACCACCGGACTCACCAGTACTTCCAGAAGGCCGCCGCCGATGGCGTACACAATGACCGAAATCAAAAGTCCCGTGTAAGCGTTTGGAAGACGCTCCGGAAGGATTGTCAGGCACAGAAATCCTGCTGCCGAAAAAAAGTGTGCGAGAATCAGAGAGATTCGATACCCGATTTTGTCCACAAAATAGGCCGATGCCAGATCCACCAGAAGCTGTACCCCGAAGTTAATGGTAATCAGCATGGTGATGGCAGTCAGAGGAATCCCATAAGTTTTCTGAAATGTCAAAAACAACAGGGGAACGAAGTTGTTAACGATGGCCTGCACAATATACCCCACAAAACAGGCAAGCATCGTATGTTTATACGTCAGCTTCATACTTGTCTAGATTACGGGCAAATGCCCTGTCACTCCTTAATTTTGTCTCAGTCGATATAATCACTGCACAGACTCCACGAACTTTCTGAATGCCTTCTGTCCTTCTTTGTGATCTTTGAAAACACCTGCATGCTCCAGTACCTGAGAGAAAACAACTCCGATCTCTGTCTCCAGTACTTCATCCAGTCTTGCCGGATCTGCAGAAGCCACATTCTCCGGTGCGAACTCCGGATATTTGTCGAGTACTTCCTTAAGCCACTCTCCATGAGCGGAAATCTCTTCCACCTGTGAAGCGTCTTTTCCTGCCAGAATGGTCTCTTTCATAAGAGCAATCTCTCCGAGAAGACGAGCCGGAAGAACTGCAAGACCCATAACCTCGATCAGACCGATGTTCTCTTTTTTGATATGATGAAGTTCCTGGTGCGGATGGAACAGTCCCAGTGGATGTTCCTCGGTAGTACGGTTGTTTCGAAGAACAAGATCCAGCTCAAACTTCTCTCCTCTCATGCGGGCAATCGGAGTGATAGTGTTATGTGGAGTCTTGTCTGTCTCGGCAAGAATCTCTGCTTCCTCATCGGAATATCCTCTCCATGCGGTAAGAATGCGATCCGCAAGCTCTACAATACGATCACTGTCCGTTCCGTCCAGACGGATAACAGACATTGGCCATTTCACGATGCCCGCTTCCACATCTTCGAATCCACGGAAGGCAATTTTCTCACGAACCGGAGCTTTTTCCATAGCAAAGGTGTAATGTCCTCCCTGGAAATGCTCGTGGGTCAGAATGGAACCTCCCACAATTGGAAGATCCGCATTGGATCCAACGGTATAATGCGGGAATGTTTTGATGAATTCCATGAGACGGGCAAAGGTCGCCTTCTCAATTTTCATCGGTGTATGTGTTCCGGAAAGAACGATGCAGTGCTCATTGTAGTATACATATGGAGAATACTGCATAAACCATTTCTCACCATCCAGAGTCAGAGGAATCAGACGGATGTTCTGTCTCGCAGGATGATCCAGACGGCCTGCGTATCCCTGATTTTCCGGGCAGAGCAGACATTTCGGATAGGAATCCTGCTTCTTGGTCAGTGCAGCCGCAATGGCCTTCGGATCCTTCTCCGGCTTGGACAGATTGATGGTAATATCCAGATCCCCGTACTTGGTCGGTGCAACCCACTTGCGGTCCTTACGGATACGATAGCTGCGGATGTAGTCGGAATCCTGGCTGAGTTTGTAGAAATAATCCGTAGCTGCCTTCGGGCTCTCCTTGTAGAGTTCCTTGAAGCGACGGATCACTTCGCTCGGGCGTGGAGTCAAAAATCCCATAAGTTTCGTATCAAAGAGATCGCGGCTTGCGATTCCCTCTTCGATCACGCCTCTCTCTACCGCATCATCCAGGAGCACCTTCAAAGTCTCCTCCAGAGGTTTTGCCTCCGTCTCTCCTACACAGAAATCTGCAGTCGCTTCCAGTTTCATAGCATCCAGCAAATGATTTGCCACAAAAATCCCATCATCTTCTGTAATCAGTTCTGTACGGATACCGTAATTAACCAGTTCCTGAATCGCTTCCCATACATTCATCTCGTTCAATCTCCTCACTGAAATTCGTTTATTGTTACAGTTCACGGAATATTCCCCGTGAACAATCACACTTTATTCCTTTCTGTTATAAACTCTGATTTCAGTATGCCAAAAACCCTTATATTACTCAATACATTTTCGTTGAATCCATATGCACTTTTGTTGCATGCTTAATACTCTGCGCATTCGAATCAGATAACTTACTTGATTCGATAGAAACAGCCCACAGAAAACTCACGTTCTCCATGGACTGCCTTTCTTATTATCTTATTCTTTTGTGTTCTCTTAGTTCACCCGCATCGGCTGTTTTCCCGCCAGCTCATCCACCATATTGAGGGCAAGAATGTTCCAGTTGATAAATCCGCCGTTCATAATCGGATTACCGGTAAAGGGATCATAGTACTCATGAAGACTTCCGGTTTCCATTAAATCTTCTCCGAGAAGTGTCAGCGTTCTCTCACAGAGAAGTTCTGCTTCCTTTCGGTATCCGTAGTTCATAAGACCGCGGAAAACACAATAGTTGGCAACGAGCCAGATCGGTCCCAGCCAGTTGGAAGGATTGTTCAGCATTAACTTTTCATAATATTCTTT
>JAUNAE010000167.1 GCA_030527765.1 Eubacteriales bacterium | reverse complement strand
GAAATCTGTCTCATACTTCAAAACGAATGGCTTACACTGGTGAAGAGTGATGAGGTTATCTAACTGTGTAAAATACTCTCCAATTCGTTCTTGCTCTGTAACAGTTGGAACCATTAAATTGATTCCAAAAAACTCATCAAATCCGATATTAAGAAGTCCATCCATTCTCGCCCCAGAGGAGATAAGCTTACCCAATTCTCTATCTGGAAGCTTTGTTGCAAATAGATATTCTATGAATGTTGGATTGTGACCATTAATCATTCTGAAACTGTGATAAACCCTTGGAACAAGCGCTTCTTCGTAAGTTCTGAGTTCAAACACTGCTCCATATTTTGCTAATTTCGAATTGCCATGGTTATATGCAAGCTCGCCTTTTCTCAACAACGTGTAGTTCTTTTGTTCGTTTCCTGCAATGTTTCCTGAGAAGCGTTCTTCTTGATTTAACCATCCACTACCTGCTGAAATTGTAAGTGTCGGAAGATCCATTCTACCGTCATTTTTCTGTACTCTTTCAGCCAATTCTCCCAACTTACGCTGTTCCCAAACAATCGCCAATTTTTTTATAGATTGACCTATTTTCTCTCTTCTGCATTCTCCATGAAATCCTGACTTTGTTTTTTCTGTATCAGACCTGCATATTCTGACTTTAGATGGTTTACATCGTAAGCCATCTAATTTTGATTCATCAAATCCTTCTAACCAAAGCCGGATAATTTTCAAATTCATCCGACTCTGGCTAGCGATTTTTTCTTATACAAACATATTTTGAAGCATAAATTTCTTCATATTCTGCAATTCATCGCACTTGCGCTGGTGAAGAGTGATGAGGTTGTCAAGGCTCTGAAAATATGTTCCTAATTTCACTTGCTCATCATAGCTTGGAAGCATCATATCAAAATCTGAAAGTGCTTCTTTCGTGATAGTTTTTATCGTTCCACCCGGTGCTTTCTTAGCCTCTTCAATAAATTTTTGCTTAACGATATAAGCCCAAAATGCATTGTCTATTTCTGTCTTATAACCCTCAAAAATAAGGACTGTTCTATCAACAAAAGCCCCATATTGCGTGATTGCAACACGTCCGATGCTTCCTTGCAGCGTTACAAGTACAGATCCTTTTTCAGCAAAAACGCTCATTGGCTGAGCAACCTCACTGATCTTTTGCTTAGTATCAGATACCAGTTTCATATCATCTGCAACGTCTGCCACCTGGACAAAAGGCTTTGCATTTTCGCCGTCATACCATTCTGGTTTTCCATATGGTTGAGGGAATGAACCACGTCTATATTGTGCCACTTCCCCTAACTTACGCTGTTCCCAATCTTCGGTGTGTCCTTTAAATCTAATTTTTGGTTTTTTCATTCGAATCACCCCTCAATCATTTTGATGTACGCATTTAGTGATTCCATGATCTTTTCATCATCACAAGTTAATTCATGAAGAAGTGAAACAAAGTCTGACTGAACACTTCCAAGTTCAGAATCTGTTTGTCTCATTTCAGCAAGTAAATCATCCAACTTAATCTGTTCTTCTTCTTCAAAATTATCGACGTAACGAGGAATATTTAAATTAAAATCATTCTTTTCAAGATCCTCAAAGCTTGCAAGATATGATTCTTTCTCTACAGTTTCTCTCTTTGTATAAAGATCAAGTACTGCATCAATATGCTCATCTGTCATTTCGTTCTGCTTCTTACCTTTATTGAACTTTTGCGAAGCATCAATAAACAGAACGTCGCGTCCATCTCTGTGCTTCTTCAACACAACAATACATGTAGGGATGGATGTGTTATAGAACAGGTTCGCAGGAAGACCAATAACTGCGTAAATATTTCCTGAACGTAAAAGTTTTTCTCTGATTTTTCCTTCTGCGGCTCCACGGAAAAGAACACCATGCGGTAATACAATTGCCATCGTTCCATTATTCTTCAAATGATAAAGTCCATGAAGAAGGAATGCATAATCCGCCTTTGACTTAGGTGCAAGAACACCATAGTCACTAAATCTTTCATCCTGTAAGAATCCTGCTGCTGCACTCCATTTTGCGCTGTATGGAGGATTCATGAGAACCATATTGAAGTCAGTCTCTTCTCCTGTTGGCCAGTCAGCATCAAGCGTGTCTCCATTACGAAGATTTTGATTCTCTGGGGCAATACCATGAAGAAACATATTCATTCTTGCAAGGTTATATGTTGAAGTATTTAATTCTTGTCCATAGTATCTGATATTTCTTGGATCAGAACAGTATTTCTTCGCATTTAAAAGCAGCGAACCAGAACCCATACAAGGGTCATATACAGACAATCCCTTCTTATTTTCCTGACCGGCAATTGCAATTCTTGTAAGAATCTTTGATACAGCCTGCGGCGTATAGAATTCTCCTGCTTTCTTTCCAGTTTCAGATGCAAACTGTCCGATCAAATACTCGTATGCATTTCCTAAAATTTCTGCATCTGAGTTCAACAAATCAGCTTTATCAATCTCTTTAACAAGATTTGAAATTGTATCGCTTTGCTTCTGATCTCCAGCTCCAAGACGGTTAGAATACAGGTCAATATCTGTAAACAAATCTGCAAATAGCGGATCACTCTGTTCAATGTTATTGAAAGCTTTCTGTAACTGTTCTCTATTAAAAGAGTTATTTCTTGCAGCATCGGCAAAGCATGTGTATGTAAGATCTGGCTCAATCACATAGTGACAAGCAGACTTAATTTCTTCTTTTAATTCTTCTGCACTTTCGTCTTCCAATGCTTCTCTATATGCATCTAATGCAGCCTTTAAACTTTCTGGTTTCTCATCATAAATGAGGTCATATACTCGAATTAGAAATGAATCTGAAAGGTACTTATAAAACACGATACCTAACAAGTAATCCTTGTATTCATTTGCGTCCATCTTGGATCTTAAAATATCAGCACCACTCCAAAGCACACTGATTAAATCTTTGCTGTTCTCTTGTTCTGCCATCTTAATTCTCCTCTTTATCTCTTTTCTCAATTTCAACAATATCGTCCAATGTGCAATCTAATGCCACGCAAATCCTCACAAGTACGTCCATAGCAACATATTCATTATTGGACATTTTAAGCATCGTACTTCTTGAAATCGTTGACTTCTTCTGAAGTTCACTCTTCGAAAGCTCTCGATCAATCAATAATTTCCATAATGGCTTGTAATTTACTTTTGTTCTTTCTAGCGTCATCAAGAAATCCTCCATTATTCCTTACGCTGTGACCACAACTATTGTCTCTATTCTATCAAAATCATGTTTAATTCTCAAGCTTCATGTATGAGTTCTAACGCATATTCGTTCTTTCGCAAGCAAGGGTTCCGGTGCTACCCACGGATCATTTGCTTGTTGGGGCAACTCCCCAATCCCCTTAAAGAACAGTGTCTTCGACACTGGCTACGCATCCGTTCCGGACGCTTTCTATCCTCTTGATCATGTTAATTTGAATGCCTTCCCAACTACTGCATCTGTCTTTTAATCCACTCCACCAGAACATCCACAATATATTGTTTCTGCTCTTCCGAGAGTTCTGTTCCCTTCGGAATATTATGCCACTTTTCCAAACAACCCCTGCAGCAGGTCGCTGTTGCGTGCTGTGCCACGAACACCGGATGTCCTCGCATAGGTGTCTGCTTGCCATCATTTTTCGGTTCTGCAGCAGCCAATCTCTGCTCTACAAAATCCACTGCATGACTACGAAGCTGATCCATTCCCTTTTCACGGACGTATGCTCTGTCATTTGCTTTTAATGCAAAGCTGCTTCGGAACTTAGACTGTGACAATCTCTGGAATAGGTTTCCTTGATAACTTGCCGGATCCTCCTTCACCATATGAATCTGCGTTCCGCCCTTGTAGGTGATCACCTTATGTTTGTCTGTTTTCTGCGTAGTCTCTTCCATGCTTGCATGAGGCTGATCTGTGATGTTTATGCCTGGAAGCGTGCTTTGCACTTCCTTCTGAATTCTCTCCGCCAGCTTTGTATTTCTTTCCGTAGTGGTCTCATTCTTAATGGCATAAAATACCGCCTTCTTCTCCCCGATGAGCACCAGGATTTTCTTTGCTCTGGTCACTCCGGTATAGAGAAGATTCCTCTGGAGCATGACAAAGTGACTCATGGTAAAGGGCATTACAACGATGGGGTATTCCGATCCCTGAGATTTATGTATGGTTGTGGCATAAGCCAGCACCAGCTCGTCTAATTCCGATACATCATACACTACATCTCTGCCATCGAAATTGACAGTCAACTCCCGCTCTTCCATGTCTACATTTGTGATTCTGCCGATGTCTCCGTTAAAGACTTCTTTGTCGTAATCATTACGAATCTGCATCACCTTATCGTTCAGACGATACTGTACCGCCCCCCTCCGCAGGAAGATCTCGGAGGGATTCATTGCAGCCTGCAGAATCTGATTCAGATTCGCAGCACCACAGATTCCTCTCTGCATTGGTGTCAGCACCTGAATGTCATTTACCGGATCCACATGATAATATCTCGGCAGATTTTCCGTGCAGTATTTCACCAATAGATCCACCACTTCTTCGTTTGTTTCTTTACCGGCAAAGAAGAAATCCGAATCTCTACCGCCACGCATATCAATGGTTTCACCCTTATTGATGCGATGAGCATTCATGATAATCTTGCTGCCCTGTGCCTGACGGAAGATTCTGGTCAATCGAACAACCGGGACAACCTCGGAGGCTATGATATCCCGAAGAACATTTCCGGCTCCCACGCTTGGAAGCTGATCAATATCTCCTACCATAATCAGTGTCATATGCTCCGGAATTGCTTTCAGCAGATTGTACATGAGCATAATATCAATCATGGAGCACTCATCCAGAATCAGAACATCTCCTTCTAAAGGCTTTTCTTCATTTTTCTGATATCCCTCCGGCGGTTTATATTCCAAAAGCCGGTGAATGGTCTTTGCTTCCATGCCGGTCGCTTCCGACATTCGTTTAGCAGCTCTGCCTGTCGGTGCTGCCAGAATAATCTGACTTCCTGCCATCTTATAAGCCGATATGATTCCCAGTGTTGTCGTTGTCTTTCCGGTTCCGGGACCTCCCGTCAAGACCATAACTTTAGATGAAACCGCAACTTTTATTGCTTTCAGCTGCACCTCATCATATGTGATGTCAGAGGCACTTTTTATCTTGTTCAGCACACGTTCCGCATCCAGCTGTATCTGTCTATCCGACACCATTAGCTTCTGCAATCTCTTCGCGCATCCCTGCTCAGAAAAGAAAAATGGCGGCAGATAAATTGCCTCTTCGTCTCGGATTACATCATCGGTACGCAGCATCTCATCCAGCGTAACTTCCAGTTCTGATTCTTCTACTTCCAGAAGCTTTGTCGCAGTTTCAATAAGCTGTTCTCTCACAGCATAACAATGTCCATTCTCGGAAAGCTTATTCAGAGTATAGAGAATTCCACTGCGAAGCCGGATAAAGCGATTCTTATCAATACCCAACTTTTCAGCAATGGTATCCGCTGTCTTAAATCCAATGCCCCAGATATCATCCGCCAGACGATAGGGATTCTCTGTCACTATGTTGATACTGTCACTGCCATAGGTCTTGAAAATCTTTGTTGCATGAGCAGTGCTCACTTCATGTCCCTGTAGGAACAGCATAATATTCTTGATTTCCTTCTGTTCCACCCAGCTTTTCTTGATGCGTTCCACACGCACCTTTCCAATGCCGGCAATCTCAATTAACTTATCAGGAGTCTCCTCTATTACATCCAGCGTATCCTTACCGAATTTCTCTACAATTCTTCTGGCAAACTTCGGACCGACACCTTTGATCAGACCGGATCCCAGATATTTTTCAATGCCATACACCGTAGCCGGAAGGGTCTCCTCAAACTTCTGAACTGAGAACTGCTTTCCGTATTTTGCATCCATTTTCCAGAAGCCTTCTAACAAGAGGACAGAACCCACATGTGTATCCGGCATAGTTCCCACTACAGTCACGAGATCGGCAGCATTCTTCACTGCCACCTTCAGAACCGTATATCCGTTTTCAGCATTTTGGTAGGTGATTCTTTCCACCACACAGCGTAAATGATCCACAGCTGTTCACCTGCCTTCCTGTTATTCTTCTCTCTTTATGTAGGTAAGCTCAATATCATATCCAAGTTCTTCCAGCATCTTCACAAAGGTAGGATTCAGAATGCCTTCCTTTTTCTTGATGATACGATTCACATAAGGCTTCGTTGTATGGATTCGATCTGCAAGCTGCGCCTGTGTGATTCCGTTCTCCATACACTTTACTTTCACATCGATTTCTATGTTATTTTTGAGCATAACGACCTCTCTTTTATTACACAATTAAGATAATTTATTATATCTCAATTTCTGTGCTCTTTCAATCGCTGATCCTCTGTCCCTTTTCATATATCTAATGCAAGATATGCAAAAAGAGCCAAACAGCAACTCTGCCATTTAGCCCTTCTATCGATCTCCTATTCGATTTTACACATGCAGAGTCTCGATCACAGACATCATCGCCCTGCGCTCGCACACGGCCTCTTCCAGATGGAACACGCCAAATACATTGCCTGTTCCTTCCGCATAAATCTTTTTCATCACCGGATATCCCGGCTGCTCCAGTGCCTCTTTCGCAAGTGCACTTCCTTCAGCAAACACTGCCTTACCATAATAACGGATGAATTGTGTTCCTTTTCCCATGAGTCCTGTAATTTCCACGTAGGAATTCTCCTGCATCTGACGATAAACTTCTTTCATCTCGCCAACTCCAAAGTAGTTGATTCCATCCTTTAACATATGAAAGCTGATTGGTCTCGATTTTGGTTTATTATTATCTACTGTAGTCAGGAAAAATGTTTCGGACTGCTCTACACACTCATTCAACCAATCATTGATTTTTTCTGCTGTTGTTCGATTATCTTTATTCATTCCTATCTTATCTCCTATCCTGTTGTAATATCGCATATAACTTTAAATCCGAATATGTTCCGTCAGTGTTCTTCTGCCCATCTCGCATCGTGCCTTCATACTGCATCCCAATCTTTTCAAGTACCTTCTCGGAGGCATGATTTTCTACATGATGCGATGCATAGATCCGGTGAAATCCTACGCGATCAAATGCATGCTTGATTACTTCCTTCGCTGCTTCTGTCGCGTAACCTTTCTTCCACCATTTGCTTCCTAAGCTGTATCCTAGCTCTGCCTGATCTGCATCCTCATCCACATTGAATAATCCGATCGAACTGATCACTTCATCCTCCAATGTGACTGCCCAGCCATAGAAGGCAGGATTTTTTTCATACTGCCCGATGTGCATACCAATAAATCCTTTCGCCGATTCCAGTTCTGCACATGGAGCAAAGCTTATGTACTGATTTACCAATGGATCAGATCCATAATTCTTATATATGCACTCCACATCATCAAGTGTAAATCTTCTAAGTACAAGACGCTCTGTTTTTATCGAAACTGTCCCTGTATGATTCATCACTCAGCTTCCTTTCTTCTATCCTATTGTTGTTTTGCTTCTTATGTATTTTTCAAAGCGGAAATACTCTTCCCCTTCATGTTCCGGGTCATTCTCTGTATGATGGTCATTGAAGAACTCTACCACCTGGAATCCACACACGTTGATGTAAAAATGGATATTTCGTTTCCAGGAATATGGGGTGAATGTCTCCCATTTTTTGATTTCCGGATGCTGCAACTCTATCAGCCGCCATATTTCTTTACCCAGACCCTTTCCTTCCATGCCAACCTTCACATAGATAAATTCCAGATATCCAATTGACGGGTCTGAATCAAAATCAAGTATTACGCCTCCTACCATTTCATCATCCTTCATAACCATATAGGCTATCGATCGCTCTTTCTCCAAAGATTCTCTGACATGAGCCTCCGGAAGTGCCTCCTCAAAATGATCTCCTTCTAACTCTGCACCTACCTGAAAGGCGTACTGCATATCCCTAATGAATGTGTTCTCTTTTGTTTGATCAAGTTTCTTTAGCTTCAAGTTCATGTTATCCTACCTCCTGCTATTTTGTATTTTCCCACGCTTGTATCTCTTTTGTATATTTACCTATTGCCAGAACAACATAGATTAATACGGCCAG
>JAUNAE010000166.1:5066-8115 GCA_030527765.1 Eubacteriales bacterium | reverse complement strand
TCTGCATCAAATCCAACGATCTTTCCGTCTGAGTTCTCGTATAAGTTGGTAGTAATCACTTCTTCGGAAGTTTCTTCGCTGTCATTTTCAAGATCTGCCTTGAGTTCTGCGATGGAATCCATCAAGTCTGCATAGATATCTTCCTCACTGAGAGAGGAAAGTTTTGTCAGTACATTCTTGAGATCTTCATCAGCCTCGGCATATTCAATCAGTTCTTTCATGGCATCTGCGGTTTCTGTCTGATTCATAGTACCATGGTAAACAGTTACTTCCTGAGATACATCACTTGCAGTGATGGTTGTGCTCTCAGTACCTGCGTCGGCAACATGTTTGGCAAGAATTGCCGGATAATTGTAGTAGAGACTCTCAACTTCTTCCGGTGTAGGAAGAGATGCAATCGGATCTTTTAAATAATCCTGAAGTGCTTCAGTACTTATTTCTGTGCCTTCACCTTTGATCATGACACTGTTTGGAGAAAGTTCCGGAACCTGCATATAATAGATCTGATTTTCTGTATCTAACAGGTAGTTTAATGTAAGTTTCACTCCGGATGCAGACTCGGCATTCATCTGAATGAACATCGGTGATGTTCCCATAACCTGTTTCTGAACGATTTTTAATGGAAAGAGATCTTTAATTGCCTGGTAATCCTCCGGGATAAGCATCAGCATAAGTTCTTCCACATTCACTTCATAGGTCAGGGAGAGAGACTGTGTTTCGGTCTCGGCTTCGCCAGGAGCTTCATAATTATCAAGAGAGGTCTTCCATGCCTCGGCCAGAGAGCCGGCTGCTTCTTTCAGGGCTGCATCTGCGGCTTCACTGTAATTTGCCGCCGCAGAAACCGGTGCAGCGAAAACGGAAGCTGCAAGAGATGCAGACAACAGAATTCCTGCGGATTTTTTAAAAAGTTTGTTATGTTTTCTCATAAAAACCCTCCTTTTCTATTTTTTTCTAAGTATAACATAAAGAATTCAAAAATACTTATGATTTTTATTAAATGAAAATGTAATTCCTGAATTTTCTATAAAATTCCTAATAAAATACAGGAAAATATGCGAAAACAGAAGAGAATAACTCTCGGGTTTTCAGGAAAAAACAACATGAAAATATTTCGCGGAATATTACTCGTGAATAGTATAATCGATTAAAAAATTCACAGCCTCGACACAAAGTTCTTTGTAATTTATTTATCTTCGTGCTATAATTCATGCCAAATATAGTTAATATAGAAACAACAGATAAATCGCGAATCTCGTAAGAAGATTCGCGCGCGAGTTCGGCAGTTGCGAAGCAACTTTCTTTTGCCGAACTCTGCGATCCGACTGAGGTGAACACATTGCAAAACAGAAATTATCAACGAGAACTGGAACAGCTGATTCAGACATATCAGAAGGAAGGAAAAGTCCCGCGACTTATGCTTCACAGCTGCTGTGCACCATGCAGCAGTTATGTTCTGGAGTATCTGTCCAAATTTTTCGAAATTACCGTTTTATATTACAACCCCAATATTTCTCCGAAGGAGGAGTATGACAGACGTGTGGAGGAGCAGGAACGACTGATTCGGGAGATGGAGTTTGTTCATCCGGTGAAGCTGATCGTAGGAACTTATGATCCGGAGCGTTATTATGCCATGGCAAAAGGTCTGGAAAAAGTTCCGGAAGGAGGAGAGCGATGCTTCAAATGCTACCGCCTTCGTATGGAAGCAGCGGCATCACTGGCAAAGGAAGAGGGATATGATTTCTTCACGACGACCCTATCCATCAGTCCTCTGAAACGATCTGCTGTTATCAATGACATTGGTGAGGAACTTTCGGTGATTTACCATGTGGCACATCTTCCTTCTGATTTCAAGAAGAAAAACGGATTCAAGAGGTCAACAGAATTATCTGCGGAGCATCATCTGTACCGTCAGAACTTCTGCGGATGCGTATTTTCCCGCCCGGAAAATAGAATTTAATGTTTTCAACTATTTAAAAATGTGATACACTACTACACGAAACCGTCAAACAGGGCGCATGCTGCGTCTATTTCAAAGGAAATGAGGAGAGCTTATGGCACAATTGTGGGGAGGTCGTTTTACAAAAGAAACCGACCAACTGGTATACAATTTTAACGCATCGATTTCCTTCGATCAGAAATTTTATCAGCAGGATATTCGGGGAAGCAAGGCACATGTGGCAATGCTTGCAAAACAGGGAATTCTGACTGAAGAAGAGAAGAATCAGATCACAGAGGGACTGGATGGCATTCTTGCAGATGTAATGGAAGGACGCCTTTTGATTACCTCTGAATATGAAGATATTCACAGCTTCGTGGAAGCAAACCTGATCGATCGAATCGGGGATGCCGGGAAGAAGCTGCATACGGGAAGAAGCCGTAATGACCAGGTAGCTTTGGATATGAAACTATATGTCAGGGATGAGATTGACGAGATTGATGCCCTTCTGAAACATCTTCTGGAGACACTTTACCATATTATGGAAGAGAATCTTCACACGTTCATGCCTGGCTTTACTCATCTGCAGAAAGCACAGCCTGTGACTCTGGCGCACCATGTAGGAGCATACTTTGAGATGTTCCGAAGAGACAGAGGAAGACTTCGTGACATTCGTAAGAGAATGAACACCTGTCCTCTTGGTGCAGGAGCACTCGCAGGAACAACCTATCCACTGGATCGGGAATACACGGCCAAGCTTCTCGACTTTGATGAACCGACCCGCAACAGTATGGATTCTGTATCTGACAGAGACTATGTCATTGAACTTCTCAGTGCACTGTCTACCGTTATGATGCATCTCAGCCGTTTTTCTGAGGAAATCATTCTCTGGAACTCTAATGAGTATCGTTTCGTGGAGATTGATGATGCATACAGCACCGGCAGCAGTATTATGCCGCAGAAGAAGAATCCGGATATTGCGGAACTTGTTCGCGGTAAGACCGGACGTGTCTATGGTGCGTTGACAGCGATGATGACAACCATGAAAGGAATTCCGCTGGCATACAACAAAGATATGCAGGAAGATAAGGAATTCACCTTCGACGCAATTGA
>JAUNAE010000166.1:0-5056 GCA_030527765.1 Eubacteriales bacterium | reverse complement strand
GTGGCACTTTTTGACGGAATGATGTCTACCATTCAGTTCCGCAAAGACAATATGGAAGAAAGTGCAAAAAAAGGATTCACAAACGCAACAGATGCGGCAGATTATCTTGTGAATCACGGAGTGCCTTTCAGAGACGCCCATGGTATTGTGGGAAGACTGGTGCTTCTTTGCCTCGAGAAGAATATATCTTTGGATGAGCTTTCCCTTGAGGAATACAAAGAAATCAGCCCGGTATTTGAGGAAGATATTTATGATGCTATCAGCCTCAAAACCTGCGTAGAGAAACGAATGACCATCGGAGCTCCGGGTCCGGAAGTGATGGGAGAAGTTCTCAAAGAACTGAAAGCGTATCTCGCAGAATAAAAACAGGTACTAACAATTCATTCACATAAATGACAGGAGAGAGAACATGAGCGAAAAATTGAGAGTTGGTATTCTTGGTGCAACAGGTATGGTAGGACAGAGATTTATTTCTCTGCTGGAGAACCATCCATGGTTTGAAGTAGTCACACTGGCTGCAAGTGCCAGAAGTGCAGGCAAGACTTACGAGGAAGCAATCGGCGGAAGATGGAAAATGGATACTCCAATGCCGGAGGCTGTTAAAAATCTCGTGGTCAAGAACGTAAGCGACGTTGAAGAAGTGGCATCTACCGTTGACTTTGTATTCTCTGCAGTAGACATGTCCAAAGATGAGATCAAAGCAATTGAGGAAGCATACGCAAAGACAGAGACACCGGTTGTTTCCAACAACAGTGCACATCGCTGGACCCCGGATGTACCGATGGTTATTCCGGAAATCAACCCGGAGCATTTCGATGTTATCGAATCTCAGAAGAAACGTCTTGGCACTACAAGAGGATTCGTTGCTGTTAAGCCAAACTGCTCCATCCAGAGCTACACACCTGTACTGACTGCATGGAAAGAATTTGAGCCATACGAAGTTGTATGTACGACATATCAGGCAATTTCCGGCGCTGGTAAGACCTTCAAAGACTGGCCGGAGATGGTTGGAAATATCATTCCGTACATTGGCGGCGAGGAAGAGAAGAGTGAGAAAGAGCCTCTTCGTATCTGGGGTAAAGTAGAAGACGGTGTAATTGTGCCGGCTGAGTCTCCGGTAATTACCTGTCAGTGTATCCGTGTTCCGGTTCTGAACGGACATACAGCAGCTGTATTCGTAAAATTCCGCAAGAAACCTACCAAAGAGCAGCTGATCGAGAAACTTCGTGCTTTCAAAGGATTCCCGCAGGAGGCAGAACTTCCGAGTGCTCCGAAGCAGTTCATCCAGTATCTGGAGGAGGACAACCGTCCACAGGTTACAGAGGATGTAAACTTCGAAAGAGGTATGGGTGTTTCCATCGGACGTCTGAGAGAAGACACCGTATACGATTTCAAATTTGTCGGTCTGTCTCATAACACTGTACGTGGTGCAGCAGGTGGTGCTGTCCTTTGTGCAGAGACACTGAAGGCAAAAGGATTCATTACAGCAAAATAAAATATGATAGAACAGGAACAGGTATAGAATGTCAAAATCTTTGTACATCGCAGAAAAGCCAAGCGTTGCTCAGGAATTCGCCAAGGCACTGAACATTCGAGGACAGAGAAAAGACGGATATCTGGAATCTGAGGACAGCGTGGTAACCTGGTGTGTCGGACATCTGGTTACCATGAGCTATCCCGAAAAATATGATATGAAATTGAAAAGGTGGAGTTTTGATACCCTGCCTTTTTTGCCGTCTGAATTTCAATATGAGGTGATTCCCGGGGTGAAGAAACAGTTCCAGATTGTCAAGGGACTTCTGAACCGCCAGGATGTGGATACCATTTATGTTTGTACAGACTCCGGACGAGAGGGAGAGTATATCTATCGTCTGGTTGCTCAGATGGCCGGTGTGAAGAACAAAGCCCAGAAGCGCGTCTGGATTGATTCCCAGACAGAAGAAGAAATTCTTCGTGGTATCCGGGAAGCCAAGGATCTGTCAGAATATGACAATCTTGGAAATGCCGCATATCTTCGCGCGAAGGAAGATTATCTGATGGGAATAAATTTTTCCAGAGCCTTGTCTCTTCGCTATGGAAACAGTGTCTCTTCTTATCTGGGAACAAAATATCAGGCGATTGCCGTGGGACGTGTTATGACCTGCGTGCTTGGCATGGTCGTTCGAAGAGAGCGGGAAATCCGTTCTTTTGTTAAGACTCCTTTTTACCGCGTGATCAGTCAGATGAGTCTTGGAGAAGATTCCATAGAGGGAGAATGGAGAGTAACACCGGAGAGCCTTTACTATCAGTCGCCTCATTTATACAAAGAAAACGGATTTCTGAAAAGGGAATACGCAGAAGAGATGATTCAGAAACTGCAGGAAACGTCTCCCCTTGTCTGCACCGTTTGTAAGGCAGAACGCAAAAAAGAGAACAAGAATGCACCCCTTCTTTTCAATCTGGCGGAGCTTCAGAATGTCTGTTCAAAGCTTTTCAAGATCAGTCCGGATCAGACCTTAAGTATTGTACAGGAACTGTATGAGAAAAAACTCGTAACGTATCCACGTACAGATGCCCATGTGCTTTCCAGTGCAGTAGCAAAGGAAATCTACAAGAACATCGCGGGTCTCAGAAATTATTCCGTGATTGGGGATCTTGCTCAGAAGACTTTGGATCTTGGTACATACAAGAACATTGGGAAGACCAGATACACAAATGATAAGCAGATTACAGATCACTACGCAATTATTCCGACCGGTCAGGGTCTTCAGGCTCTGAACAGCGTTTCTCAGACTGCTCAGAGAGTATATGAAACCATTGTGCGGCGATTCCTCTGCATTTTTTATCCGCCGGCGGTATATCAGAAAATATCACTTGTCACAAACATTCAAAAAGAATCCTTCTATTCTTCTTTCCGGGTATTGATGGAAGAGGGGTGGCTTGGTATTGCCACAAACTCCTTTGCCAAAAAGAAAATTGGAGAAGAAAGCAAAGAAGATTCCGATGCTAAGGGAGAGGAAGAAACCTCTGTAAATTCTGCTCTTCTTTCGTCACTTATGAAGCTGAAAAAAGGTGACGAACTTCCGGTGAAAGACCTTAGTATCCGGGAGGGAGAGACTTCTCCGCCGAAACGCTATAATTCCGGTTCGATGATTCTGGCTATGGAAAATGCCGGTCAGCTCATTGAGGATGAAGAGCTTCGTGCCCAGATCAAAGGTGCGGGAATCGGAACCAGTGCAACAAGAGCGGAGATTCTGAAGAAACTTTTTAATATTAAATATCTTGCACTCAATAAAAAGACACAGATTATTACACCGACCCTCCTTGGAGAGATGGTATTCGATGTCGTAAATCTTTCCATTCGATCTCTTCTGAATCCGGAGCTGACCGCAAGCTGGGAAAAGGGATTGAATTATGTGGCAGAAGGAAGCATTACTCCGGAAGAGTATATGCAGAAACTGGAGCATTTTGTGAGAATTCGAACAGATCAGGTAAAAGCAGCAGACAATCAGGCTCTGCTTCGACAATTTTTTAATCAGGCAGCAGTAAACTATAAGAAACAGCCTGCACGTAAAGGAGGAAAACAATCATGATCAAAGATTTTACAATTGATCAGATGCTGGATCTCAATGAGACCATCGCAGCAGAATTATTTCAGGGAAAGACATATCCATGGGAAGTGCTTCCGGAGATTGGAGCGTTTATCGAAAAACTTGGTGCAACCCTTCCTGAGGAAGAGTATGATCTGAGAGATGGAAATGTCTGGATTGCAAAAACCGCGAAAGTAGCGCCTACCGCGTCCATCACAGGTCCTGCCATTATCGGCAAAGATGCGGAAGTTCGTCACTGTGCATTTATCCGCGGTAAAGCCATTGTAGGAGAAGGTGCTGTTGTCGGAAACTCTACAGAACTGAAAAACGCCGTTCTGTTCAATAAGGTGCAGGTTCCTCATTATAACTATGTAGGTGATTCCGTCCTTGGTTTCAAATCACACATGGGTGCAGGCTCTATCTGTTCCAATGTAAAATCTGACAAGAAGCTTGTGATTGTGAAGAATGGAGAAGATCAGGTGGAAACCGGCCTTAAGAAATTCGGTGCAATGCTTGGAGACAATGTAGAAGTCGGATGTGGATCCGTTCTGAATCCGGGAACCGTCATCGGAAGAAACTGCAATGTATATCCACTGTCACCGGTGAGAGGCTGTGTACCAGCAAACCACATCTATAAGAACAGAAATGAAGTGGTAGAGAAACAGTAAGAAATAGCTCATACGAAGAGTGGGCACGAAGGTGCGGAGTGCTTTGAAAGCACAAAACTTTCACAGCAAAAGTTAGATTACAGATAATTTGCAGTAATGAATAAAATAAAGACTGTAGTTAGAACAACACAGCGGTTCAAAACCAATACCGGCGAGGGTATGGAATCGAAGGTTGTCTCTGTACTACAGTCTTTTCTTAGTTTGAAGCGAATCTGATAGAGAATTTCTGAAAATTCCGCCAAAAATCATGATGAAATTCTCTGTTGGATTCAAAAAAGCAATTTTACATATGAAATTTGATATATCCGAGAATCAACATATGAAGGGGGTAGAATGCGTAGAAGAAATATTTTCCCACAGGACCTCGAATGAATCCTCTCTTTCCGTTATACATGTTGATCGGCAGAAAAGCAAAGCAGGCTTTCCATTCAAAGGCAAGCCAGCAGCTTGCAATCACAGCCTGAGCGGGTCTGTTTGACCGGAGAGTATAAAGAATCAGAAGGAGAATATATCCTCTGTATCCGTAATCTGCATGAAGCGCTACAGAAGCAAACAAAAGTGCCAGAAGAGCAAGGAGCAGAAGGAATTGCTGATCCCTCAGATATTCGAAGGCGCACATGCCGAGATATCCGAGAAAGAGGGTGAAAAATACGTTCTGACCTTTGTATGTGAGACCTCCGGAATGAACATAGTTCCATGGAAGTTCCGAAATCAATGCGAACAGAAGAAGATTCCGTCCATATTTGAAACGATTTCTTGTATGGAGAGATCCTTCCACGATCAGAAAACAGAAGATCGGAAAAGCAAGACGTCCGATAT
>JAUNAE010000165.1 GCA_030527765.1 Eubacteriales bacterium | reverse complement strand
CAGAGTTCGGCAGAAGAAAGTTGCTTCGCAACTGCCGAACTCGCGCGCGAATCTTACGAGATTCGCGATTTAAAAAGGATAAAAACAAAAGGAGTATCAGTTCGGATTTCCGAATTGATACTCCTTTTTTCTTAAGAAGTTATCTTAAACGAATCAAGCAAGATAGGGAAGCGGATTGAGAATATCCGTTTGACCACCATTGCTGCATGTTATTTACTTAAGATTCAAGCTTATACGTATTTTCTCTTCTTCTCGAATTTTGGTTCGCAGGTCAGCTCGATGCCGAGTTTGCGGAACTGCTGAATATCTACGGAAGAGAGAAGTACAGAACTGTGTGCCTGGCAGCCTTTCAGGTTTGGAATCTGTTCCAGGGCTTTCTTTGCCTCTTCGCTTTCTGCAGCACTGATGGAAAGTGCGATCAGTGTTTCATCACTGTGAAGACGAGGGTTCTTGCTTCCGAGATAGCTTGTCTTCAGTGTCTGAATCGGACGAAGAGCATCCGGGGAGATGACACGCAGTTCATGAGGTACCCCTGCCAGTTCCTTCAGAGTGTTCAGAAGGAGAGCGGAGGAAGCACCGAGAAGCTCGGAGGTCTTTCCGGTGATGATTCGTCCATCCGGAAGTTCCAGAGCTGCAGCCGGAGCACCGGTTTCTTCTTCACGGCGAAGAGCAGCAGGTACAACGGTACGGTCTTCTGTAACTGCATGAGCCTGTTTCAGGAGAAGCTCAATTTTGTAAGCTTCTTCCTCTTTGCCGGTACCGATGGCAAGAGCATCCATTGCTTTGTAATATCGACGGATAATCTCCTGACGGGATGCTTCTTTGCAGGCTTCATCATCGATGATGCAGTTGCCGGCCATGTTGACACCCATGTCTGTCGGAGATTTGTAAGGGCACTCTCCGATAATTTTCTCGAACATTGCCTGAAGTACCGGGAAAATCTCTACGTCACGGTTGTAGTTGACGGTTGTTTCCCCGTAGGCTTCCAGATGGAACGGGTCAATCATGTTGACATCGTTAAGGTCTGCAGTTGCAGCCTCGTATGCCAGGTTGACCGGATGCTTCAGCGGAATGTTCCAGATCGGGAAGGTTTCGAATTTTGCATATCCGGCACTGATGCCGCGTTTGTATTCATGATAAAGCTGGGAAAGGCAGGTTGCCATTTTTCCACTTCCAGGTCCCGGAGCGGTGATGATTACCAGAGGACGAGTAGTTTCGATGTAGTCATTTTTGCCATAACCTTCATCACTTACGATGAGAGAGGTATTGCTTGGATATCCCGGAATGACATAGTGGGTATATACGCGAATGCCCTGTTTTTCCATATATTTGCGGAAGTTATCGGCGCTTTCCTGGCCGCTGTACTGAGTGATGCATACACTGCCTACATACAGACCGCACTGGGTAAATTCTTCGATCAGTCGAAGAACATCCATATCATAAGTGATTCCCAGATCTCCACGAACTTTATTTTTGTCAATATCAGCGGCGCTGATTACGATGACGATTTCGGCCTGATCGGATAACTGCATCAGCATGCGGAGCTTGCTGTCAGGCTGAAAACCAGGGAGAACTCTGGATGCGTGATAATCGTCAAATAGTTTGCCGCCGAACTCGAGGTAAAGCTTGTTGTCAAATTTGTTGATGCGCTCCCGGATATGTTCCGACTGCATCTTCAGATATTTGTCATTGTCAAATCCTATTTTCATATTACTCCATCCTTTCCGGCTCCATTTGAAAAATTACAGTGGATAGTATACTACAACCTTTGTAGAAAATGCATCCCTTTTTTTTCTCTTTTCAAAAAAAGTTTCTTATAGTAATTGAAAAATCTGCTTGTTGATTTATAGAGCATTTCTATTTATAATAATGGGCAGACAGGAGGAATGAAATGGATAATAACAAAAAGAGTCCGGATAACAGACGTCCGGATCACAATTCCAATAACAGGCCGGGGAATCACAGACAGTCACTGTTCGCTTTTTTGATCTGTCTTCTGGTCACCTTGGTTTGTTTTAGTTTGTTCACAAACATGTTCAAGGATAACACCAGTGAGATTACCTATGACAAGTTCATAAGTATGATAGACAAGGGACAGGTTCGTAAGGTTGTTCTGGAATCAGATACGATTCAGATCATTCCGAAAGTGCAGGATTCCTCATTTAAGGACACGACCTATTATTGTCAGATGATGGAAGACAAGACTGCTCTGACCGCCCGTCTTGAGGATGCCAATATTATTTTCTATGCAAAGACACCGGATCTCCTTGGGGAGCTGATTCCTTCACTTTTGAGTGTGGTGCTTCCTACGGTACTTCTGTTTGCAATGATGATGTTTGTCATTCGCCGTATGAACAAAGGCGGCGGAATGATGGGAGTCGGCAAGAGCCATGCCAAAGCCTACGTGCAGAAAGAGACCGGAATTACGTTCCAGGATGTTGCGGGTCAGGATGAAGCAAAGGAATCTCTTCAGGAGGTTGTAGATTTCCTGCACAATCCGGGCAAGTATACAACCATTGGTGCGAAGCTTCCGAAGGGTGCCCTTCTTGTGGGACCTCCGGGAACCGGTAAAACCCTTCTTGCCAAGGCCGTAGCCGGTGAGGCAAAAGTGCCGTTCTTCTCCCTTTCCGGATCGGAATTCGTGGAGATGTTCGTCGGCGTGGGTGCTTCCCGAGTGAGAGATCTCTTTGAGGAAGCGAAGAAAAATGCGCCGTGTATCGTCTTTATCGATGAGATTGATGCCATCGGTAAGAGTCGTGATTCCAAATACGGAAGCGGAAATGATGAGCGTGAGCAGACATTGAACCAGCTCCTTGCGGAGATGGATGGTTTCGATACATCCAAGGGTCTGTTGATTCTGGCGGCTACCAACCGTCCGGAAGTGCTGGATCCGGCGCTTCTTCGTCCGGGTCGATTTGACCGTCGTGTCATTGTAGACCGACCGGACCTGAAAGGCCGTGTGGATATTCTGAAGGTTCATGCAAAAGATGTTCACTTGGATGATACTGTTGATTTTGATGCGATTGCGCTTGCAACCTCCGGTGCGGTTGGTTCTGATCTTGCCAACATGATCAACGAGGCTGCCATTCTTGCAGTTAAGAACGGACGCCATGCCGTTGCCCAGAAAGATCTTCTGGAAGCGGTTGAGGTGGTTCTTGTAGGTAAAGAGAAGAAAGATCGCATTCTCAGTGCACAGGAGAGACGAATTGTTTCCTATCATGAAGTCGGACATGCTCTTGTCAGCGCACTTCAGAAGGATGCAGAGCCGGTACAGAAGATTACGATCGTGCCTCGTACCATGGGTGCACTTGGTTACGTTATGCAGGTTCCTGAGGAGGAAAAATACCTCAACACGAAGAAGGAACTGGAGGCAATGCTGGTTGGATATCTTGGCGGCCGCGCTGCAGAGGAGATTGTTTTCGATACGGTGACAACGGGAGCTTCCAATGATATTGAGCAGGCGACAAAGGTTGCCCGGGCAATGATTACCCAGTACGGTATGTCTGAGAAGTTCGGTCTGATGGGCCTTGCGACACAGGAAGATCAGTATCTGAGTGGAAGAGCTGTTCTGAACTGCGGTGACAACACGGCAACAGAGATTGATCATGAAGTAATGCAGCTTCTCCATGAATCTTATGAGGAGGCGAAACGCCTTCTGGGAGGTCACAGAGAAGCACTCGACAAGATTGCCGAGTATCTGATTCGAAGAGAGACCATTACCGGTAAAGAATTCATGAAGATATTCCGTGCAGTAGAGCGTGGAATTGAGATTCCGGAAGATCTGAAGGAACTGCCGGATTTTGACGCAGAGAAGAAAGAGGAAGAAGGTTCCAAAGAAGGTCCTGAGGCTGAAAAGACAGAAGAGGTTCTTTCTGAAGAGAATCTGACTTCATCTGAAACAGAAAATACACAGATCGTTTCTGAGGCAGCGGCGGCTGTCGACGATCAGAATACCGATCAGAAGTAACAAAAGAATCCGAGGGACCATAGCACGGCTTGTGTGACGGTCCCTTTTCTTATAATTTCTCACCTGACAGGAGATACATTCATGTTTGTTATTGAGGAAGAGTTAAAGAAACTTCCCGGTCAGCCCGGGGTTTATATTATGCACGATGAGAAGGACGACATTATCTATGTTGGAAAAGCAATCAGCCTGAAAAATCGTGTGCGTCAGTATTTTCAGACGAGCAGAAACAAAGGCGCCAAAATAGAGCAGATGGTCACTCATATCCGCAGATTTGAGTACATTGTCACAGACTCGGAGCTGGAGGCCCTTGTTCTGGAGAGTAATCTGATTAAGGAACACCGTCCGAAGTACAATACCATGCTGAAGGATGATAAGAGTTATCCTTTTATTAAGGTGACGCTGAATGAGCCTTACCCGAGAGTGCTTTTTGCAAGACATATGAAGAAGGATAAGTGCAAGTATTTCGGGCCGTATACAAGCAGTACTGCGGTAAAAGATGTCATTGAGCTTGTGCGGAAACTATACAAAATTCGTTCTTGCAACCGAACCCTTCCACGGGATTTTGGAAAAGAACGCCCGTGCCTGTATTATCATATGGGACAGTGTCCGGCGCCTTGTACGGGAAAAGTTTCAAGTGAAGAATATCGAAAAAATCTTGACCGGGCACTTCGGTTTCTGAACGGGGATTTTCAGGATACGATTCAGGATCTGACAGACAAGATGCAAATGGCCTCCGAGGAGCTTCGCTTTGAGGATGCAAAAGAATACCGGGATCTTATTCAGAGTATTCAGCGGATCGGAGAACGACAGAAAATCACAAGCTACGGAGAAGAGGATAAGGATGTCATTGCCGTGGCGATGGATGACAGTGAGGATTTGAGAGATCAGGATGCGGTTGTGCAGGTGTTCTTCGTCCGGGAAGGCCGGCTGATTGGAAGAGAACATTTCTTCCTGAGGGTGGCAAGAGGAGATACGAGACGACAGGTCCTCTCCAGTTTCATGAAACAGTATTACGCAGGAACACCATTCATCCCGAGAGAGATTATGCTGCAGACGGAAGTGGAAGATGAGGAGATCATCACCGAGTGGCTCAGTAAGCGTCGGGGGCAGAAGGTTTATCTCAGAGTTCCGAAGAAGGGAACAAAGGAGAAGCTTGTGGAACTGGCACTGGAGAATGCGAAGATGGTACTGAGCAAAGACCGGGAGCGTATCAAACGAGAAGAAGGGCGTACCATTGGAGCTGTAAAGGAAGTTGAGAACTGGCTGAATTTGTCGGGGATTGTCCGAATGGAGGCTTACGATATTTCAAATATCAGCGGATTTGAATCCGTTGGTTCCATGGTTGTCTATGAAAAAGGAAAACCAAAGAGAAGCGATTACCGCAAATTTAAGATCAAATGGGTACAGGGTCCAAATGATTATGCAAGTATGGAAGAGGTGCTGACAAGACGCTTCACCCATGAGAGTCAGGGGGAGTTTGATAGTTTCGGACGTCTCCCGGATCTGATTCTTATGGACGGCGGCCGGGGACAGGTCAACATTGCGCTGAAGGTTCTGGACAAACTCGGCCTTTCTATTCCGGTGGCAGGTATGGTTAAGGATGATTTCCATCGCACCAGAGGAGTGTATTATAACAATGTGGAGATTCCGATAGAGACAAACAGTGAGGGATTCCGGCTCGTTACAAGAATCCAGGATGAAGCACACCGGTTTGCCATTGAGTACCACAGATCGCTCCGAGGCAAAGAACAGGTGCATTCCATACTGGATGATATTCCGGGAATCGGTGCAACAAGAAGAAAGGCCCTGATGCGAAAATTCAAATCTCTGGAGGCAATCCGGGATGCATCGGAGGCGGATCTTATGATGACAGAGAGCATGAATGCCCTCAGTGCAAGACAGGTATACGAGTTTTTCCATGCAAACCAGGAGGAATCTGATATTGTTCACTGATAATATTCTGCGAGGAGTTTTTATTCTGGTTTTGCATGAAAACCCGAGAATTTATCGGAAGCAGGGCCGGGGAGGTTCTTGAACTTCTAAAGACTCCTATGATATAATCAAACCATCTATGACAGTACAAAAAAGACTGACCAACCAAAAGGAGATAAACCAATGAAAGGTGTACATTTAACAAAACTGGTTCAGGAAATGAATCTGGTGAATTTAACCCCGGAAATCGATCACTCCGAGGTGCTGATTACAACTGCCGAAATCAACCGTCCGGCTCTTCAGCTGGCAGGATTTCTGGAGCACTTTGAAAATGAGCGAGTTCAGATCATCGGATACGTAGAGTACACATATTTGATGCAGCTTCCGGATGATGAGCGTATGTTCAAATATGAGAGATTCATCTCCAGCAAGATTCCGTGTGTCATCTTCAGTACGAAGACAAGACCGTCCCAGGATATGATTGATGTGGCACTGAAATATAACGTACCGACCTTCATTACCGACCGTACAACTTCAAGCTTCCTTGCTGAGATTATTCGCTGGCTCGGCGTACAGCTGGCTCCATGTATTTCCATTCACGGAGTACTTGTGGACGTGTATGGTGAGGGTGTTCTGATTACAGGAGAGAGCGGTATCGGAAAGAGTGAGGCTGCTCTGGAGCTGATCAAACGTGGTCATCGTCTTGTCAGTGATGACGTTGTAGAACTTCGTAAGGTGAGTGATGTCACTCTTGTAGGATCCGCACCGGATATTACAAGACATTTCATCGAACTTCGAGGCATTGGAATTATTGATGTTAAGACATTGTTCGGTGTAGAGCATGTGAAGGATACCCAGTCCGTAGACCTTGTAATCAAACTGGAAGACTGGGACAAGGATAAAGAATATGACCGACTTGGTCTTCAGGAAGAGTACATTGAGTATCTTGGCAATAAGATTGTGTGCCATTCTCTTCCGATTCGTCCGGGCCGTAACCTTGCCATCATTGTTGAGGCAGCAGCGGTTAACCACAGACAGAAGAAGATGGGTTACAATGCAGCAGAAGAGCTTTACAAGCGTGTACAGGCAAACCTTGCTAAGAATCGTGCGAACAACGATAAATAATATAGCTGAAGAATCAAATAGAAAGAGGAAAATTACCAATGGGAAAGTATTGTTTTGGAATTGATGTAGGAGGCACCACAGTCAAATGCGGTTTATTTACAACTGCCGGAGATCTCGTAGAGAAATGGGAGATCAAAACCCGCAAAGAGAACAAGGGAGAACTGATTCTTCCGGATATCGCAGATACCATCGCTGCAAAGATTGCAGAGAAGGGTCTGGACAAAGCAGAGATTGACGGTGTGGGAATCGGAGTTCCGGGACCGGTAACAGATTCCGGAGATGTGCTCTGTGCAGTCAATCTTTTCTGGGGCTTCAAAGAACTCTCCAAGGAGATGGAGAAACTGACCGGCCTGAAAGCTATGGGCGGAAATGATGCAAACGTTGCTGCTCTCGGTGAGGCATGGAAAGGTGCAGCTTCCGGAGCGAAGAACGTGATCTTACTGACACTTGGAACCGGTGTCGGCGGTGGTATCATCGTTGATGGAAAGGTTCTTGCAGGTTCTCATGGTGCAGGTGGAGAAATCGGACATGCAACGGTGAATAACGAGGAAGAGGAAGCCTGCAATTGTGGAAACAAAGGATGTCTTGAGCAGTATGCTTCTGCAACCGGAATTGCACGTGTTGCAAGAAGAACCATGGCTCGCACAGACAAGAAGAGCGTTCTTTCCAAAGAGCAGAATTCTGCAAAGGCAGTTCTGGATGCGTTCAAGGCAGGAGATGAGGTTGCAATTGAGGTTATGGAAGAGGTTGGAGAATACCTTGGAAGAGCTATTGCAAGCTTTGCCTGTGTCATCGATCCGGAGACTATTGTAATCGGCGGAGGAGTATCCAAAGCAGGTCAGCCTCTCATCGATGTTGTTGAGAAATATTATAAGAAATATGCGTTCAGTGCATGCAAAGACACACCGATTGTCCTGGCAAGTCTTGGAAACGATGCCGGAATTTACGGTGCAGCAAAACTGGTGCTGGACTAAGTAGGAATAAAATAAAATGAGAACGGCTGCCGCACAAAAGTGCCGCAGCCGTTCTCATTTTTTGAGAAAACCTTGTTTCTGTAAATTTACAAAGCAAAAGAACGTCCGATGGACGTTCTTTTGCTTTGATATTATTCGTATTCAATCGTGTAATCGGTATTGCCATAATCGGTAT
>JAUNAE010000653.1 GCA_030527765.1 Eubacteriales bacterium | reverse complement strand
CCGGAATGGTATAGTACAATTCCGCCCGAATAACATCTCCGTGTTTTACAACCGCCTTATCATCAATGGGATTTCCATTCTGATAAAGATTCAGGTTTGTAACATAGTGATAAATATCAACCACGCCCAAATCCGGCTGATCAGGATCCTCTTCTCCATCTCCGACTTCTGTAACTTCTTCCTCAGAAATGGGATCCTCTGTTTCCTCTGATTCCTCTCCTTCTGCCGCAGGTTCTTCTGTCACGGAAACTTCTTCCTGAATCACCTCCGGCGCTTCTGTTGGCGAGATCTCGGTGTTTTCGGTCTGCACATCCTCTGTCTGCGTATTCTCGCTTTCCGCCTGCGTCGGTTCAACCTCTCCGTCTCCCGCATCAGGCTCATTTTGCGAAACAGGCTCCCCCGTTTCTTCTGCAGCTGCCGGTTCCTCTACCATTACAGGTTCTGAGTAACTCTCCTGTTCCTCTCCGGATACCATGATCTGATCTGTATCAATTTCTGCTGCACCAATCACCCCCAGACCCAAAGATCCAAAGATCAGGGCTGCCGCCAGAAACACGGCAATTATTTTGTCTTTCACACTTGTCTCCTCCTATCTTGATATTTCTGTACTTTGCAATGCAGGCAACATTTATCTCCATTGCCCCATCTCATAGTTCCGCAGAAGAAAGTTTCTTAGCAACTGCCGAATTCGCATGCGAATCCTCTTATAAGATTCACGTTTTAATATTACCGGCTTGCTTTCGCGGCAAACCCTTTCCAGCCTTCTGAAAGAGTTCGCATTAGCCCTTCTGTTCCCTCTGCTTCCCACTGTTCGGCAAAGTACATCATTCCGCAGGTGTTCCCAAATCGATTGCTGTAGACACCCGAAAATGCTTCTTCCAAATAGTTTTCCTGTTCCTTCCTTTCCGTTGCATCAATCGCCTTTCTCATTAAATTTTTGCATTGCTCTTGCAGCCCTTTTAGCCTTACCGTTTTCCATTCAATATCATTTAACTCAATTCCAAGATAAGAGAATAATTCTGAAAAGCCCTCTACAAATGTTCCTTTGTCCAATCGCTTTCGATAATCCTTTTCCAGCTCTTTTAGTCCCGAATCACGATCATACAGAAGCAAGTGACAAAATTCTCTTGATAACAAACCTTTCAAAACCAGTTCCGTCGCTTTATATCCCACATCTCTGGCTATATTTGAGACATCCAAAAGGATGACTGCTTTTTCTTCCCGAAACTGTGTCACTGCTTCATAACAGTCCGGCAGTCCCATAATCACATCCACCTGCATTTCCCGGAGAACATGATCATATTGCGGAAATAAACATCGCAATAAGTTTTCATTCAGCGGGGAAAAACATTCCAATGCATGATGAATTGCCCGCAAAACATACAGCATGTTTTTCTTTTCATTTCGCCCCAATAGTGGTATCGAAAAAATATTTCTGCCATAATCTACGGCCAATTGACTGGATGTAAAATACCATTCCTCTGATAACTTCATACAGTCACCATCGTAGAAAAAAGAGGTTATCATTCGATCATTAATCTTCATATCTTTCCTCCATCAAACAATGGA
>JAUNAE010000005.1:18423-31793 GCA_030527765.1 Eubacteriales bacterium | reverse complement strand
TTCAAATCACCATGCTGGGTCTGATGATCGCAGTTCTGCTGCTCATGGCCTACACACCACTTGGCTATCTGAACATCGGACCACTTGCGATTACCTTTAACATTATCCCGGTTGCCATTTGTGCGATTGTGATGGGACCTGTGGGAGGCGCTATTGCCGGAGCTGTCTTTGGACTGACCAGTTTCCTGCAGTGCATCGGTGTCGGCGGAGTCAGTGCCATGGGCGCCACTCTGTTTGCCATCAACCCGTTTCTCGCATTTGTTCAGAGATTCATCCCGCGGCTTCTGGATGGCCTTCTCTTAGGTTATCTCTTTAACGGTCTTCGCAAAAAGACCAAGAACATTTATGTTTCCTGTGCAGTAACCGGATTTTTCTCCGCATTTTTGAACACATTGTTCTTTATGACCTTGCTGGTCGTACTGTTTGGCGGAACAGAGTATGTTCAGAACCTGATCGCAGGAAGAAACGTAATTGTGTTTGTCTGCACATTTGTCGGCATCAATGCAGTCTGCGAAATGATTTCTGCAACCGTTCTCACGGGAGCCATCGGAGCAGCCCTTTTTAAGGCAGGCTTTATCCCGGGAACAGACAAAGATAAAGAGTAAGTAAATTCCCTTTCGGAGGATAATCATGATCTTAGCGATTGATATAGGAAACACAAATATCGTTGTAGGCGCTCTTGACAAAGAATCCACCTACTTCATTGAGCGAATTTCCACCGTTCGTACAAAGACAGAGCTGGAGTATGCGGTAGACTTAAAAACCATTCTGGATATTTATCATATTAAAAGAGACCAGCTGGAGGGCTGTATTATTTCTTCCGTTGTTCCTCAGATTACAAATATCTTCAAACTTGCAGCCGAAAAGATCCTCAAGAAGGAGGTTATGGTTCTGGGACCCGGAATCAAAACCGGCTTAAACATTCTGATGGATAATCCGGCGACCCTCGGTGCTGACCTTGTGGCCGGGGCTGTTGCAGGTATTTCCTATTATCCACTTCCTCTGATTGTAATTGATATGGGAACTGCAACCACGCTCTGTGTTGTTGATGAAAAGAAGAATTACATTGGTGGTATGATTCTTCCGGGCGTTGGAGTTTCTCTGGATGCCCTAACTGCCCATGCATCTCAGCTGAGCGGTATTGGTATCGAAGCACCTAAGAGAATCATCGGTAAGAACACCATCGAGTGTATGAAGAGCGGTGTTCTTTACAGCAGTGCCGGCGCCATGGACGGATGCATTGACCGTCTGGAAGAAGAGCTCGGACAGACCTGCACCGTTGTAGCCACCGGAGGCATTGCAAAAAAAATCGTGCCTTACTGTAAGCGAAAGATTATTCTTGATGAGGAACTTCTGTTGAAAGGTCTCCTGATCATCTACGAAAAGAACAAATAATCAAAACCACTTACAAACAACGTCTTTACCGGCAAATAAAACGCAAAAAAGAAACTCCCGTGGGAAATCATATCAAACGTGATTTTCCCGGGAGTTTTCTGTATCCTTCATCTCAGTCGGGGAGACCCCCATCTTCTATAAGTGGGGGATAACAAATTAGTCTACCCCGAATGCCTTCTTCATATCCTCGGGCATGGGAGCAGTAAGTTCCATTTCTTCCTTCGTCACCGGATGGGTGAAGGATAGTTTCCATGAATGAAGAGGCTGTCTGCCAATTCTGTCATACACCGGATGATAGAGATAATCTCCGGGAAGTGGATGACCGATATGTTTCATATGGACCCGGATCTGGTGGGTTCGTCCCGTTTCCAGCCACACTTTCAAAAGAGAAAGCCCATTGTGATACTCCAACCGTTCATAGTGAGTCACAGCAGTTTCCCCATTCTCATAATCCACCTGTCTTAATATCACAGAATCTGATACCCGTCCAACAGGCTCATGAATCGTTCCCTCGGGAGGTGTTTTGCCCTCGACCAGGGCAAGATAGGTTCGGTGAATCTTCCGATCCCGAATGTCTGAAGACAGAATGGCACCGCTCAGAGGATTCTTCGCGATCAAAAGGACTCCTGTGGTATCCCTGTCCAGACGGTTAATACATCGGATCGGGTAGGATTCTCCCTTGGAAGCCTCATAATAAGCCACTCCGTTTGACAGCGTATTTTCATAATTTCCGATAGAAGGGTGCACCGGCATTCCCGGCGGCTTACTGATTCCCAGAAGATCCTGATCTTCGTAAAGAATTTCAAAGGGCAGTTCTCTTGGAATGGCAGAGCAGGTTTCCGTTTCAGGAACAACAATGCGAAGTCTGTCTCCCGCAGAAAGTCTTGTCTTTCCAAAACCTCTTTCCCCGTTCCACTCAATATTGCCGGGATTTCCTTTCATCGCATGAAGGATGTGTCTTGAGAATCCCCGGCTTCGAAGAAAGGAGAGGATCGTCTCAGATTCCTGTTCCTTCGAAATAATATATTCAAGAATTCGTTCCATATTTTTTCTCACTTTATGTTTTATAACAGCCGTTTCCTATCATAGCAAGTCCCCGGAAAATTGACAATGCTTTCACAGAAGATTATAATGAAACTTAAGTCTGCCTTCCTGCAGGAAGACAGACAGATACAGGAGGAAGGTATGAACGAAAAAACAGGAATTGAAGATTTTTATGTGATCCGCAACGACAAAAAAATGCGATTCGGATACACAACAGGATCCTGTGCGGCAGCAGCATCCAAGGCCGCCGCAAACATGCTTCTTAGTGGCAGCAGTCAGAGCAGGGTAGAGCTTATGACGCCAAAAGGAATCCTTCTGAATCTGGAACTTCTGGATATCACAAGAGGAGAGAATTACGTTTCCTGTGCTGTCAGAAAGGACGGCGGAGACGATCCGGATAATACCCATGGAATCCTTGTCTATTCTAAAGTTTCTCTTTCCGATCATCCCGGAATTTCTCTGGATGGAGGAATCGGAGTCGGAAGAGTGACAAGAGAGGGGCTTTCTCAGAAAATCGGAGAAGCAGCCATTAATCCGGTACCTCGCTCTATGATACTCAAAGAAACAGAAACAATTGCGTCGAAATATGACTACGAAGGCGGTCTCGAGGTAATTATCAGCGTTCCCGATGGAGAGCGGGTAGCCCGGAAGACCTTTAATCCCCGTCTTGGCATTATGGGAGGTATTTCCATTCTCGGAACAAGCGGGATTGTGGAGCCTATGAGTGAAAAAGCTCTGATCGAAAGCATTCGTGTGGAAATGCGCCAGCATTTTCTGTCCGGTGAGAAGTACCAGATTATCACCCCGGGCAATTACGGTGCCGCATATCTCAGAGATCACATGGATCTTCCCTTCGAAAAAAATGTCAAATGCAGCAATTACGTCGGTGAGACCATTGATATGGCCATCAACGAAGGAATCCGGGGAATTTTATTTATCTCCCACATAGGAAAATTCGTCAAGGTTGCCGCCGGAATAATGAATACACATTCTCACAATGCGGATGGGAGAATGGAGGTTCTGGCATCCAATGCGATTCGCTCCGGTGCATCCCTTGAGTGTGCAAAAGCAGTGCTGAACTGCAATACAACCGATGAGGCTTTGGATGTTCTCCATGCCCATCATGTCCTTGAACCAACCATGCAGGAAATGATGCGTCGTATTCAGTATTATCTGAATCATCGCTCCTACGAACGTATTCTTCTGGGAGCCGTCGTCTTTTCCAATGTTTACGGATGGCTCGGAAGTACAGAGACAGTCCCCCAGTTAACTGATTTGATTCGTGAGCAGCACAGACGTCTTTCGGCGTCTTCTGCAGAAAAGGAGTAACAATATGGTACATTTTGTCGGAGCAGGATCCGGAGCACCGGATCTTATCACGGTCAGAGGAAAAGAACTCCTCGAAAATGCGGACGTGATTATTTATGCAGGTTCCCTTGTAAACCCGAAAATTCTGGAGTATTCCAAGGATGTCTGCACCATTCATAACAGTGCAAAGATGACTCTGGAGGAAGTGTTAAGAGTCATGGAAAAAGCAGAGGCAGAAGGAAAGACGACCGTTCGTCTTCACACAGGAGATCCATGTATCTACGGAGCCATCCGTGAGCAGATGGATGTCCTTGACGAAAAAGGAATTCCTTATGACTACACCCCGGGTGTCAGCGCATTTTGCGGTGCTGCCAGTGCACTTAATCTGGAATACACCCTTCCGAACGTTTCCCAGAGTGTCATTATCACTCGTATGGAAGGCCGTACCCCGGTTCCGGAGCGTGAGAGCATTCAGTCCTTTGCCGCTCATCATGCGACCATGGTTGTCTTCTTAAGTACCGGTATGCTCGAAGAGCTTTCCCGCCGTCTGATCGAAGGCGGATATGAGCCTGACACCCCGGCAGCCATTGTCTATAAAGCAACCTGGGAAGACCAGAAAGAATTCGTCTGCACCGTTGCAACTCTGGCTCAGACTGCCAAAGAGAACAATATTACAAAGACTGCGCTTATGATCATTGGAGACGTGGTAAAAGCCGCAAGCTACGATCGTTCCAAATTATACGATCCAACCTTTACCACCGAATTCCGGGAAGCGACAGAATGAATCGCATCAGCATCATCGTATTCAGTCTGACCGGTGAAGAGACCGCGCTCCGCCTTGCTGCGGATCTTAAGAACCACTGCAGAGAAGTGACCATTGACCGAAAAAGCAGATATCTTGAAAACTCCATAGGGGAAAGCACCTCCATGTGGGCAGGCAAACGCTTTTCGGACAGTGACGGCATCATCTTTGTGGGAGCTGCGGGGATCGCTGTGCGCTCTATTGCTCCTTACATTGTTTCCAAGAAGACAGATCCGGCCATTCTCGTGATCGACGAGTGCGGCAAATTTGTCATTTCCCTGATGTCCGGTCATCTCGGAGGAGCCAACGAGCTCACAAAGCTTTGCAGTGAAATTCTCACGGCCATTCCTGTCATCACCACCGCAACGGATCTTCACGGTAAATTTGCGGTAGACGTCTTTGCCAAGAAGAATGCGTGCAGTATTCTGGATCTCAAAGCTGCAAAGGAAGTGTCTGCGGGAATTCTGAAAGGGGAGCCCATCGGATTCTATTCGGAATTTCCATGGGAGGGAGAACTTCCGGAGGGTCTTGTATGGATCCAGAATCCGGAGGAAAAGGATCCTTCTGAACTTCCTGAAATCGGCATCGCTGTCACCATTCACCGGAACAGGAAACCGTTTTCTCACACCGTCCGGATCATTCCCAAAGTCGTCAGTCTCGGAATGGGCTGTCGAAAAGGCAAATCCTATGAGGAACTTCGTCCCTTCGCTGAGAGTCTTCTGACGAAGCACGATCTATCTCTGGATTCAATCCGGGATCTCTCAAGCATTGATCTTAAGAAAGAAGAGGAAGGCCTTCTCTCCCTTTCCCGGGAGTGGAAGATTCCCTTTATCACATATACAGCAGAGGAACTTTCCCGGGCACCGGGAGAGTACGCACCTTCCGGATTTGTCACAAAGATCACCGGTGTAGACAACGTATGTGAGAGAAGTGCAGTTCTTTCCTCAGAGGAAGGAATTGTCATACAGAAAAAACTGGCAGATTCCGGCATGACCGGATCTCTTGCCGTTAGAAATTGGAGGATACACTTTTGAATAAAATTTATGTCATTGGAATCGGTCCGGGAGAGTATGAGCAGATGACTTTAAAAGCCATTCATGCCCTGGAAAGCTGCGATACCATCATTGGATATACGGTATATGTAGACCTTGTCAAAGATCATTTTGCAGGAAAAGAATTTCTGACCACCCCTATGAAGAAAGAAGTGGACCGCTGCATTCTCGCGTTTGAGGAAGCCAGAAAAGGCAAAACCGTTTCCATGATCTGCAGTGGTGATGCCGGTGTGTACGGTATGGCAGGTCTCATGTATGAGGTAGGCGTTTCCTACCCGGAAATTGAACTGAAGATTATCCCGGGTGTGACTGCTGCCCTCGGAGGAGCCTCCGTTCTCGGTGCTCCATTGATCCACGACTTCTGTCTGATCAGTCTCAGCGACCTTCTCACTCCATGGGAAAAGATCGAGGCTCGTCTTCTCGGCGCTTCCCAGGCAGATTTCGCCATTGTTCTTTACAACCCGTCCAGCCGTAAGCGTCACGACTACCTGCAGAAAGCCTGCGATCTTATGATGCAGTACAAGTCTCCTGACACCGTATGTGGTCTTGTATCTCAGATTGCCAGAGAAGGAGAAGCATATCAGGTAATGACTCTGAAAGAGCTTCGTGACACAAAGGTTGACATGTTTACTACCGTCTTCATCGGAAACTCCCAGACCAAAGAGCTTGGAGGCAAGATGGTGACTCCTCGCGGATACAAAGGAGTCTGAAAAAGGAGGACGACATGTATAGAGTCATTCTTTTTGCAGGAACAACGGAGGGCTATGAAATTGCCCGGTTCCTGCAGCATTATCAGATTCACACCTGTGCCTGTGTTGCCACAGAATACGGCACACATTCACTGACAGAGGACGAATACCTCACCGTACGTTCCGGAAGAATGGAGCAGGTGGATATGGTTTCCTTTTTCCGGGAAGAATCTCCGGAACTTGTCATTGATGCCACCCATCCCTATGCGGTCATTGTGACAGAAAACATCAAAGAAGCATGCCAAGCATCCGACAGACCTTACGTGCGTGTTCTCCGGGAAGCAGGAGAGAATCAAGATGCGGTTTATGTATCAAGTCCCGAAGAGGCTGCTTCCTATCTTTCCGGAACAACGGGAAATGTCCTTCTGACAACCGGAAGCAAAGAACTGTCCTCTTTTACTTCCGTTCCGGACTATGAGAATCGTCTCTATGCCAGAGTTCTGTCCCTTCCGAAAGTCATGAAAGACTGTGCGGATCTGGGATTTGTGGGAAAACATCTGATCGGCATGCAGGGCCCATTCTCCCGGGAGATGAATGAAGCAACCCTTCGTCAGTATGACTGTAAGTATCTTGTCACGAAGGATACGGGAAAAGCCGGGGGATTTCAGGAAAAAATGGACGCCGCAAAGAACTGCAATGTCACATCTGTAATTATCGGACGACCGAGTACCGAAAACGGTCTTTCCGTGGCAGACTGCCGCAAGCTTCTTGCAGACCGTTTTGGTCTTTTTCTGAAACCGGAAATTACACTTCTCGGAATCGGCGTGGGAGGTTCGGGACAGCTCACAAAGGCCGGACAGGAAGCGATTCAGGAAGCGGAACTCTTAATCGGAGCCCGCCGCATGGTTGATTCCATCCGCCTTCCTCACCACCGGGTACATTACGAATATCGAAGCCGGGAAATTCTTTCCTACATTCAGGAACACAGAGAGTATTCTCGAATTCTTATTGCCCTATCCGGAGATGTTGGATTCTACAGCGGTGCAAAGAAACTTCTGGACTGTCTTCCGGAAGATACACGAGTTCTCTGCGGAATTTCTTCCATGGTTTATTTTATGTCAAAGATCGGTCTTTCCTGGGATGACGCCAAAATTGTCAGTGCCCACGGAAAATATCGAAATCTCATTGCCGATATCAAAGAGAATTCCAAAGTATTCGCCATTTTCGGCACCTCAGACGGAGTGGCAAATCTTGCCAAAAAACTGACTGCCTACGGAATGGGAGAAGTTCTTCTCCATGTAGGAGAGCAGCTTTCTTATCCGGAAGAGAAGATTTTTGCAAAGAAAGCCTCCGAACTGACGGAGTATGAAGGAGACGCTCTGTGCGTTCTCTGTGCGGTGAACGCACATGCCGCAAAAGCCTTTACTACCCATGGCCTGCCCGACGAAGCCTTTCTTCGAGGCAAGGCTCCTATGACAAAGGAAGAAGTGCGGACCGTCTCTCTGTCGAAGCTTCAGCTGATGGAAGATTCCATTGTGTATGATGTGGGAGCAGGAACCGGGTCCGTCTCCATCGAAATGGCACTTCGTGCCGGTCAGGGCCGGGTTTATGCCATTGAGAAAAAAGATGAGGCTCTGGATCTCATTCAGCAGAATAAGATTCATTTCGCAGCAGATAATCTCGAAATTATTTCCGGAACGGCTCCGGATGCCATGAAAGAGCTGCCGGCTCCAACCCATGCCTTCATCGGAGGATCCTCAGGAAATCTGAAGGATATTGTGGCACTGCTGCTGGCAAAGAACCCGGAAGTTCGCATTGTCATTAACTGCATCACGCTGGAAACCGTATCGGAAGCTTTGGACACCATTCGTTCTTTTGCCTTTGAGAATACGGATATTGCATCCCTCTCAGTTGCCAAATCAAAGAGCATCGGCCGTTATCATATGATGATGGGAGAGAATCCGATTTACATCATCACCTGCCAGGGAGGATATCTGTCATGAAAAATCCACGAATTATGCTGGCAGCCGGTGCCAGCGGAAGCGGAAAGACTCTGATCACCTGCGGACTTCTTCAGGTTCTGGTGAATCGGGGACTGAAAGTCTCTTCCTTTAAGTGCGGGCCGGATTACATTGATCCTATGTTTCACAGCAAAGTCATCGGTACGAAATCCAGAAACCTGGACACTTTTTTTACCGGTTCTGAGATGACAAGATGGCTCTTTGCCCGGAATGCTGCCGACTGTGACATTTCCGTCATGGAAGGTGTGATGGGATATTATGACGGAGTTGCCGGAGTGACCACAAAAGCCAGTGCCTATGATCTGGCACAGACGACAGATACTCCTGTCATTCTCATTGTAAACAGCAAAGGAATGAGTCTTTCCCTTGCTGCCTATATCAAAGGCTTTCTTTCCTATCGGGAGAACAGCCACATTAAAGGAGTTATTTTTAACCAGATGTCTCCTATGCTGTATCCTCGCATGAAGGAAGCCGTGGAAAAAGAACTCTCTGTTTCTGTTCTCGGGTATGTTCCAAAAGTTGAGGACTGTGTCATTGAGAGCCGGCATCTCGGGCTCATGCTTCCGGAGGAGATTGTGGGACTGAAGGAACGTCTTCAGAAACTCGCCGGAATTCTGGAAAACAAACTGGATATTGATGGTATTCTTGCCCTGGCAGACTCTGCACCGGACATGGATCATCTCACAGATCCAAGAGAACTGAATCCGGATTATTCCTATCATGCGGGTACGTCTCTTCGAATCGGAGTCTCTTCCGATGAGGCCTTCTGCTTTTTCTACGAAGATAACTTCGAACTGCTTCGGGAGATGGGTGCCACTCTGGTTCCTTTTTCACCTCTTCACGATACGAAACTTCCGGAGAATCTGGATGGCCTGCTTCTCTATGGAGGGTATCCGGAATTATACTGCAGACAGCTTTCGGAAAACAGCTCTATGAGAGAAGACATCCGAAAGTTTTTGAATCTGGGCATGCCCTGTATGGCAGAATGCGGCGGGTTCATGTATCTTCATGAACAGATGGAAGATATGGAAGGACATTTCTATCCTCAGGTTGGAGTCCTGCCGGGAAATGTCTTCCGAACTCCAAAATTGTCACGCTTCGGATATATTACCCTGGATTCCAAAGAAAATGTTTCTGCTTTCTGTGCAGACAATCTGAAAGGCATCCCTGCCCACGAATTTCACTACTTTGATTCCGAAAACTGCGGAACCGATTTTTCCGCCAAAAAACCGGAATCCAGAAGAGGGTGGGAGTGTCTTCATGCAGAAGAGAGACGACTTCTGGGATTCCCGCATTTTTATTATTATGGTCAGCCCGCACTGCCGGCTGCATTTCTAAAGGCGTGCGAAACTTACAAAGGGGAACGACATTCATGAACTATCAACTAATCGCACTTGTGGCCGGTTTTCTTCTGGATCTTCTCATTGGAGATCCACGATGGCTTCTCCATCCGGTAGTCATCATCGGAAAAATGATTTCCGTTCTGGAAAAAGGACTTCGAAAGATCTTTCCAAAGACACAGATGGGAGAGCTTTTTGCGGGAGCTCTGGAAGTGCTGGTCATTTGTCTTCTTTCCTTTGGAATCCCTTTTGTGATTCTGAAATGGTTATATTCCGTTTCCTCTGTTGCAGGATGTTTGTTGGAAACCTTCTGGTGTGCCCAGCTTCTCGCCACAAAATCTCTCAAGACGGAGAGTATGAAAGTATACGACCGTCTCGTTCACGGGACCATTGAGGAAGCACGTTATGCCGTCTCCATGATCGTTGGCCGTGATACCGCTTCTCTGACGGAAGAGGGCGTGACGAAGGCCTGTGTGGAAACCGTGGCGGAAAACACTTCTGACGGTATCATTGCACCGATGTTTTTCATGGCTCTCGGAGGAGCTCCTCTGATGTTCCTTTACAAAGGGATCAACACCATGGATTCCATGCTCGGATACAAAAATGACAAATATCTGTATTTCGGACGATGCGCGGCGAAACTCGACGATGTGGCAAACTTTATTCCTGCACGACTCTCCGGAGTTCTCATGATTCTTGCCTCCGGAGTTCTCGGATTGGATATGAAACATGCCGCAAAGATCTTTTGCAGAGACCGCAAGAACCATGCAAGTCCGAACTCCGCCCAGACCGAAGCTGTCATGGCCGGAGCACTTCATATTCAGCTTGCGGGAAATGCCTATTATTTTGGAAAGCTTTATGAAAAGCCTACCATCGGCGATCCGGATCGTCCCATCGAACCGGAAGATATCGCCCGTTCCAATCGTCTGCTCTATGCAGCGGGAGTTCTCGGAATTCTCGTATTTGGAACACTTTCATATTTTATTCACTAGGAGGACATCATGAAACATACACACGGAGGAGACGTTTACAGATATCGGAACTGCATAGACTTTTCCGCCAACTGCAATCCCCTGGGAACCCCGGAATCGGTCCGGGAAGCCATCCGGCAATGTCTGGATCACCTTCATGAATATCCTCAAGTAGGATCTTTGGATCTTCTGGACCCCATCGCCGATTACGAAGGTGTTCCAAAGAATCAGGTCATCTGCGGAAACGGTGCGGCAGAGGTGATTTTCTCCTTATGCAGAGCCCTTTCCCCGAAGAGAGCAATGGTTCTGGCACCTACCTTTGCAGAATACGAACAGGCACTGCGAAGCGTAAACTGCAACGTCCAATATTTTTATTTGAATCAGAACCGGGATTTTGCCGTAGACGAATCCCTTTTTGATGCCATAACAGAAGAGCTGGATATGTTCTTTCTCTGCAACCCGAACAATCCTACGGGGATGCTGACAGACAGAGAGTTTCTCATTCGTCTTCTTAAGAAGTGCCGGGAAACGGGCGTCTTCTTTGTCATTGACGAGTGCTTCCTGGATTTCGTCCGTGAAGGAGATGCTTACACAATGAAGGCACTTCTTCCGGAATATGACAATCTCTTTCTTCTGAAAGCCTTCACAAAACGCTATGGCATGGCAGGTGTCCGTCTCGGATACGGACTTTCCGGAAATCGTTCGCTTCTGGATACCATGGAAGAGATGACCCAGCCATGGAACGTCTCTACCCTTGCACAGGCTGCGGGAAAAGCAGCTCTTCAGGAACCGGACTTTCTCCGAAAGGGAAGAGAGATTGCCCTCACAGAAAGAGAGTATCTTCGAAAAGAACTGACGGACATTGGATATCACGTCTATCCATCCAAAGCGAATTACCTGTTCTTTGAAGCCCCGGAGACTCTATTCAAAGAATGCCGGGAAAGAGGTTTTCTGATTCGGGACTGCAGCAATTATCCGGGACTTTCCAAAGGGTTTTATCGAATTGCCGTCCGTCTTCACGAAGACAATGAGGCACTGATTCAAACCCTCAGAGAAATTGAAAGGAAGAATTAACATGGCAAAAGCAATTATGGTACAGGGAACCATGTCCAATGCGGGAAAAAGCCTTCTTGCCGCAGGTCTCTGTCGTATTTTCAAACAGGACGGATATCGGGTAGCTCCTTTCAAATCTCAGAATATGGCACTGAATTCCTTCATTACCGCCGAAGGCCTGGAGATGGGCCGTGCTCAGGTAATGCAGGCGGAGGCTGCACAAATCCCTCCGTCGGTTCTCATGAATCCCATTCTTCTGAAACCTACCAACGATGTAGGATCTCAGGTGATCGTAAATGGGGAAGTTCTTGGAACCATGAGTGCCAGAGATTATTTTAAATACAAGAAACAACTGATTCCGGAAATCATGAAGGCCTACAATACGCTGGATCAGGAATTCGATATTATTGTTCTGGAGGGTGCCGGAAGCCCTGCAGAAATCAATCTGAAAAAAGATGACATCGTCAATATGGGAATGGCCAAACTCGCCAAAGCTCCAGTGCTCCTTGTTGGTGACATCGATCGTGGAGGCGTCTTTGCCCAGCTTCTCGGAACCGTGGACCTTCTGGAAGAGGAAGAGCGTTCCATGGTAAAGGGGCTCATCATCAACAAATTCCGCGGGGACAAAACCATTCTGGATCCGGGCGTGGAAATGCTGGAAGAGAGAGCCCACATTCCGGTTGTGGGGGTTGCTCCTTATCTGGACATTCAGGTTGAAGATGAGGACAGTCTCTCCACCCGTTTCGACGGAAACCAGGAAGCGGATCTTCTGGACATCGCTGTGGTACGTCTTCCGAGAATTTCCAACTTCACGGATTTCAATCCTCTGGAAAGCATTCCGGGATTGTCTCTTCGGTATGTCAAACATCCTTCCGAACTGAAGAACCCGGACATGGTAATTCTTCCGGGAACGAAGAATACCATGGATGACCTGAAATGGCTTCGGGAATCCGGCATGGAAGCTGCCATCCTGAAAGAAGCCGGCAAAGGCAAGCTGATCTTCGGAATCTGCGGAGGCTATCAGATGCTGGGAGAGTGGCTCTCAGATCCGCACAACGTAGAAGCCGGCGGAGAAATGCGTGGAATGGGTCTGCTTCCAATGAAAACCGTGTTTGCAGAAAACAAAACCCGCACTCAGGTACAGGGATCTTTCTGTGATATGTCCGGAGTATTCGCCCCTCTTTCCGGAGCAGCTCTGGAAGGCTATGAAATTCACATGGGAGATACTACATGGACAGACACTGCGTCTTCGGCAACAAGACTCTTTGACTCCGTAAGTCAGACAGAGAAACTGGACGGAGCCTGCGTTGGAAATGTCTGCGGAACCTATGTTCACGGAGTATTTGACAAAGAAAGTGCCGCCTACGGACTGGTCAAAGTTCTGGGAGACAAAAAAGGAATCGATGTGACGGATATGAAGGGAATGGATTTTGCTGCGTTCAAGGAAACCCAGTATGATCTCCTTGCTTCTGAACTCCGAAAACATCTGGATATGAAAAAAATATATGAAATTCTGGAGGAAGGCATTCAATGAAAATCGAACTGGAAAATGTCAGACCAATGGAAATAGAAGGACGAAGCTTCGAAATCATCACTGAAGAGCTGGGAGACAAACCGCTGATTCCGGGGACGGAGCTTATTGTCAAACGCTGCATCCACACAAGTGCGGATTTTGATTATGCTGACAATCTCTGT
>JAUNAE010000005.1:0-18413 GCA_030527765.1 Eubacteriales bacterium | reverse complement strand
CGATGGAGGCCATCAAAGAGGGTGCCTGCATTGTGACAGATACACAGATGGCAAAGGCCGGCATCAACAAGCGTGCCCTTGCCCGCTACGGCGGAGAAGTGTACTGCTTCATGTCCGACGAGGATGTCGCAGCCATTGCGAAGCAGAACGGAACAACAAGAGCCACTGCTAGTATGGATAAAGCTGCCACTCTGGATAAGAAACTGATCTTTGCCATCGGAAATGCTCCGACAGCACTGGTTCGACTCTACGAGCTGATTCAGGATCAGAAGATCAAGCCGGAATGCATCATCGGTGTCCCGGTCGGCTTCGTCAATGTTGTACAGAGCAAAGAACTAATCATGAGCGCCGACGTTCCGTACATCGTTGCCAAAGGAAGAAAAGGCGGAAGCAACATCGCTGCCTGCATCTGCAACGCCCTTCTTTACATGATCGACAACAAAAGAGATTGATCGCAGACAGCGTTTGTGAGCAAAGCAGCAGAGCGGATTGCGAATAATCCGTTTGACTATCCGCTTTCCATAATAACTACAGAAATCAGGTAATAGAGATGAAACAGTATATTGATTACATTCTGAAAGAACTGCCGGCACTGACCGGCATTCCAAGTCCTACGGGATTTACAAAAAATGTGACAGAATATCTTGAAAAAGAAGTAACTGCCCTGGGATTCACACCAATTCGTTCCGTAAAGGGCACCATTCTTGTGCCTCTCGGCGGAGAAGGCCATCCACTCGTGCTCGCTGCTCACGTGGACACTTTGGGTGCCATGGTGCGTTCTGTTAAAAACAACGGACGTCTCCGCCCGACCACTCTCGGCGGACACCAGTGGGACACTGCGGATGGAGAGAACTGCACCATCCACACCCGGGATGGAAGAGTATACACCGGCGTTGTTTTGAACAAAGAACCGTCCTCCCATGTTGCGGATGAAACCCCGCAGCGAAAAGAAGAAAACATGGAAATTCTTCTGGATGAAAATGTTTCCTCCAAAGAAGAGACAAACGCTCTTGGCATCCAGCCGGGAGACATCATTGCCATGGATCCACGTACGGTCATTACCGAAAGCGGATATATCAAAAGCCGTTTCCTTGACGATAAACTGTCCGCAGCAATCCTTCTCGGCCTTGCCAAATGGGTAAAAGAGGAGAAGGTACAGCTGAATCGGAAGGTAACTCTTGTATTTACCGTTTATGAAGAAGTCGGTCATGGTGCAAGTTCCGTTCCGGAAGATACAGAAGAGATGATTTCTGTAGATATGGGCTGTGTGGGAAGTGATCTGGAATGCACCGAGCAGATGGTCTCCATTTGTGCCAAGGATTCCGGTGGACCTTACAACTATGACGTTGTCACAGCACTCAGCAATCTGGCAAGAGACCTGTCTCTCGCCTACGCCATCGACGTGTATCCTCACTATGGCTCCGATGTGGAATCCAGTCTTCGCGGAGGATATGACATCCGCCATGGTCTCATCGGTCCGGGCGTTTATGCCTCCCATAACTATGAGCGTTCTCACGTGGAAGGAGTCAAGAACACCTTTGCTCTTTTGACCAATTACGTTGTAAGATGACAGAACTGCAGAGGAAACTTTGCATGCAGGTAATTGAAGAAGGTCTCAGGCTGTTTTGAAATGTACTCGAAACAGCCTGAGACCTTTTTGGTTAAAACACGAATCTCGTAAGAGGATTCGTGCGTCTATCTCAACGGGACTCCAGTATTTTCTTCAATGTATGCAGTGCCTCGGGAAATTCTGCCACATCCATCGAGGAGCAGGAGAGAAGAAATGTGATCATTCCATCTTTTTCTCCGAGAATACGAAGTCTGCATTGTTCTTTGCGGGCGCTTATGAGAACTTCCTCCTGGGTTTTCCCGGAGGGAAGCATCACTGCCAGTCTTGTTCCTGCCGCTCCCCGTCGGATGCTGACACCGGAACCGAAGATTTCACGGACACATCGAATCATGGCTTCTTCTTTCTTTTCATAAAGACGCTTCAGCCTGCGGGTCTGTGCCCCCAGATGTCCGTCCCGAATAAACTGGCAAAGTGCAATCTGTTCTGCCTTGGATGCAGTCTGATTGTAACAGCCGGCTTTTTTTCTGTATTCTTCCAGAAGCCATTCCGGAAGAATCATGAAACTGATTCGGATGGAAGGCAGCAGAAGTCGAGAAAAGGATCCGATATATACAACATTCTGATCTTTGGACAATCCATAAAGCGACGGAGTCGGTTTCTGAAGATAGACGAATTCATTTTCATAATCATCTTCAATAATGAGGCTTCCACGGCTTCCCGCATAGCTGAGAAGTTCCATACGTCTCTTCACGGACATGATTTCTCCCCATGCAGTCATATGGGCAGGAGAGACGTATACCACATCACTGTCCTTATCCCGATAATGTACCTGAAAGTCGTAATCCGAAAAGATCGTGCTTCCCTGTACAAAGGAAGGAGTCGGAAAAGAAACCGTGTGTCTCTGATTCTTAAGAAGAGGGCAGAGAATCTGCAGCAGATTCTGTACACCGGCACCCACAACGATCTGCTCCGGCGAACAGAGAATGTTTCTTCTTGTCCGCACATACTCCGAGAGCACTTCTCGGAAATCCCATTCTCCCTGAGGTTCCCCGTAGGTAAGCAGCCGGTCATCCTGACGCAGTGCACTACGAATGTATCTCTGCCAGAGATCGAATCGGAAGCTGTCCCGGTCTACACCGGAAGACGCCAGGTCATATTTCCAGGTAATCTCTTCATGCAGAGAATTTGACTGAACATTTTCTTTCCGGGCAGAAAGAATGTCCGTCACGAAATAACCGCTTTGAGGGCGGGAGAGGATATAACCCTCCGCGGCCAGCTGCAAATAAGCACTCTCAATGGTCGTTCGGCTCAGTTTCCATTCCTGAGAGCATTTTCTCAGGGAAGGCATGCGGGTGCCTGCCCGAAGCTGTCCGGACAAAATCAGTTCTTTATATCGTTCATAGACCTGTAAATACAAAAATGCCTGTGTCTCTTCCGAATTCTTCTGTTCCATTTATGCCAGTTCTTCCCATCTTTCATAGAGCGCAGAGAGTTCCTCTGCAATACGATCCTTCTCCCGGCTTAATTCCGCGCATTTTCCGACATTGGTGCACACATCCGGAAGGACGAGAGTATCATCAATTTCCTTGTCTCTGGTTTCCAGCTCATCAATGCGAGCCTCCACCTTTTTCAGTTCGTTCTCAGCTTTTCTCTTCGCAGCCTGTTCTTCTTTCATCTGCTGCCAGCTGAGCTTATTGGCAGAAGTTTCCTGAGGCGCTTCTTCCTTCTCGACAACCGGTGCATACTTCTGGGTAAGTTCCTCATGCTTCTCAAGGTAATAATCATAATCCCCGATATAATTGACAATCGTCTGATTGGTCAGATCCAGAATTCTTGTAGCCGTCTGGTTGATGAAATAACGGTCGTGAGATACGTAGAGTACAGTGCCGGTATAACTGTTCAGAGCTTCTTCCAGGATTTCTTTGGAAGCAATGTCCAAATGGTTGGTCGGCTCATCGAGAATCAGGAAATTCGCCTCGGAGAGCATCAGCTTCGCCAGAGAAACGCGGCCTCGTTCACCACCGGAAAGACTTTCGATCAGTTTGAACACATCATCTCCGGTAAAGAGGAAGGCTGCCAGCATATTTCTGATTTCCGTATCGGTCAGTGTCGGATATGTGTCGCTGATTTCCTGAAAGATTGTTTTTTCCGGATGAAGCACATGGTGTTCCTGATCGTAATAACCGATGCTGACTTTCGATCCAAGTTCGAAGGAACCTGCATCTGCATCAAGAATGCGATTCAGTATTTTCAGCATGGTTGTTTTGCCCGTACCGTTGCTTCCGATCAGAGCCACTCGCTCGCCGCGCTTGATCTCATAGGAAATATTCTGGAATAACGTCTGACCCGGGAAGGATTTGGAAAGTCCCTCTACTTTCAGCACATCGTTGCCGCTGACGAATCGAGGGGAGAGTTCGATACGCATCTGATCCTGCAGCTCCACAGGTTTTTCCAGACGTTCCATCTTGCCGAGCATCTTTTCACGGCTCTCAGCCCGTTTGATGGATTTCTCACGATTGAAAGATTTCAGTTTGGCAATAACTGCCTCCTGATGCTTAATGTCTCTCTGCTGGTTCAAGTATGCCTTGTACTGGGCATCTCGAAGCTGCGCTTTTTTTACCGCAAATGCAGAGTAGTTTCCCTGGTACATCCGCACGCTGCCGGCTTCGATTTCTACCACCTTTGTGACAACCTTATCAAGGAAGTAGCGGTCATGGGATACAATGAATACGGCTCCCTGGTAGTTCAGAAGATAGGTTTCAAGCCAGGAAATGCTGTCCATATCCAGGTGGTTGGTCGGCTCATCGAGAAGGAGAATGTCCGGCTTACTGAGAAGCAGCTTGCCGAGGGCTACTCGGGTTTTCTGTCCTCCGGAAAGCACTTCGATTTGTTTGTCAAAGTCTTCTTCGCCGAAGCCAAGTCCTTTGAGTACTCCTACGACTTCGCTTTTGTATGCGTAGCCGTTTTCCAGTTCAAACTGATGGGAGAGGCGGGTATAGGTGTTCATCAGAGATTCCAGCTGATCGCCGGAAGCGTCCTTCATGTCATGTTCCAGGGTACGCATTCTCTGTTCCATATCTATGAGATACTGTTTGGTTGTCAACAGTTCTTCGTATATGGTGTGGGTTCCGTGGATATCCTGGTACTGTGCCAGATATCCGATGTTTTTGTCTTTGGCAAGTACGACTTCTCCCTCATCCTGGGATAGTTCCTGCATGATGATGCGAAGAAGGGTTGTCTTGCCGGCGCCGTTGTTGCCGATAAGTGCGGCTTTTTCACGGTCTTCAATATGAAATGAGGCATCTCTCAGAATTTCTTTTTCACCGAATGATTTGGCGATGCTTTGACATGCGAGAATCATGTGGATTTCCTCCTATTGTTGTTGTAGTCAGTCAATCACATCTGTTCATTATACAGAAATTCCATTTATTTGCAAAGTAAAAGTCCATATATGCATTTTTAAATAGAATTCAAATGCGTATTTATGAGATTTAGATGTACGCACCGGCGGATGAGGTATATAGAGGAAGTACGGTATGGAAGAAACAGCGATGACGAGATGAAGGTATGCAACAGAGACAATAGCGAGGCTTCCGTCGTAAGCTGCATGCTAGCAACGAAGGCGATGTGCGTGTTTGAGCCCGAAGGGCGAGTTTGCACAAGAGCCTGAGTGAATGTGCTGCATGCAGCGCACAGGAAACGCAGCGTGTCTCGGGGGTATACCTCATCCGGCAGCGCGTAGTGTTGTTACCTACTTAATACATGAACTTTCTAGATTCCTTTTATCATATTGCATCCTTACTCGATCATCTGACATACGGAACAGACATTCATGCAGGACATCTTTATTAACGAGACTCTGGATTATGTGAACACCTCATTCTGCATAGTTTTCACAAAAAAGTGCAAAAAAGTTTGTCTATATTATAACATAGTTGCAATTACTGCATTGACTGGATTGTTTTTAGTGGGTATAATATACACAGCATACGAAGGAGGAATTCATAGTGAATTCAAAAGAGATTTCCAAAGCAGTTATCAAGCGTCTTCCCAGATATTATCGTTATCTCGGAATTTTGCTGGAGGAGGGTGTGGATCGTATTTCCTCAAATGAACTCAGCAAGAAAATGCATGTCACTGCTTCTCAGATTCGTCAGGATCTGAATAATTTTGGTGGTTTTGGACAGCAGGGGTACGGATATAACGTAGAGTACCTTTATACGGAGATCGGTAAGATTCTTGGACTGGACAGTGTTCATCCCATGATCCTTATTGGAGCGGGTAATCTGGGACAGGCTCTGGCTAATTACAGTGATTTTGAGAAGAGAAGTTTCCGTCTGACTGCTGTTTTTGATAAAAAGCCGGAACTGAAGGGCAAACAGATGCGTGATGCAGAGGTTTATATGGTGGATGAACTTCCGGCATATCTGGCAGAGCATCCTACAGAGATCGCAATTCTGACTCTTCCGAAACAGGAAGCGCAGGCGATGGCGGATCTGTTGGTCGCCAATGGGATTCGTGCAATCTGGAATTTCGCACATCTGGATCTCAATGTACCGGATCATGTCATGGTTGAGAATGTTCATCTTTCAGAGAGTCTTATGACGTTGTCCTACAATCTCAGCGAATACAAAAAACAAACGGATTAACAAGATACCTCAGGCATAGCTTGAGGTATTTTTTCTATAACTGCGAAATAGCCCGTGTTTATGAATATAAGGAGTTTATATGAAGCAAATTGTTACTTGTGCAGAAATGAAGAACATTGAAGCGCGAATCATCCGGGACTATCAGGTTCCTTCCCTTGTTCTGATGGAGAGAGCGGCCTTGTCTGTTACGGAAGTGATTCGGAGTCGTTTCCGTCGGGAAGAGACCGGCAAAATTCTTGTGCTCTGCGGAAGTGGAAATAACGGCGGCGACGGGTTTGCCATTGCACGAATTCTATTTCTGGAAGGATGGAATGTGGAGATCTGTTTTCTTGGAAAAGAAGAAAAAATGACTCCGGAATGCAGACTTCAGTCCGAGATCTGCCAAAACTTCCACGTACCCCGCATTTCTTTTCCGGAAGAGTTGTCCTATGATCTCATTGTGGATGCCATTTTCGGTATCGGGCTTACAAGAGAGATCTCAGGACCTTTGAAATCTGTGATCGAGAGAGTGAATGAATGCACTGCTTTCAAAATTGCGGTGGATCTTCCTTCGGGAATTCACGGAGACACAGGAGTGGTGATGGGTGAGGCCATTTCCTGTGATGTAACGGTCACCTTCGGGCTTACAAAGGCAGGGATGTGTTTTTATCCGGGAAGACGTTTCTGCGGAGAGATTCTTCTTCGGGAGATTGGCATTCTTGATCTTAAGGATGAAAGTTCGATCGGTGCTGTGGAAATGTCCGATCTTGAGACACTTCCTTCTCGACTTCCCGAAGGGAACAAGGGAACCTTCGGCAAGGTTCTCATTGTCGGAGGCTCTCCTGGAATGGCCGGAGCTGTCTACTTAAGTGCACTTGCCGCTTTTCATACAGGAGTCGGAATGGTACGGATTCACACGGATGAGGCCAATCGCCTTCCTCTGCAGACACTTCTTCCGGAAGCAATCATTGAGACGGATTTTTCCGAAGAAACCTGTAAAAAGGTTCTCAAGTGGTGTGATGTGGTTGTCCTTGGTCCCGGGCTTTCACAGACGCAGGAGAGTCTTGACCGATTCCGGTGGTATCTCAGAAATTGCCGCATAAGTAAAAAGCAGCTGATTCTGGATGCGGATGGCTTAAATCTGCTTGCAGCCCACCCGGAGGATCAGGAGTATCTTGCAGTAAATGTGGTTTGCACTCCCCATCTCGGAGAATTTTCCCGGCTGACCCGGAAGAGTATTCCGTCTCTCAAAGAAAATCTTCTTTCGGAAGTCCGCACATTTGCAAGTAGTACCGGATGTGTGTTAGTATGTAAAGATGCAGCAACACTCATCGCGGATCCGTGTTGTTCGTTTGATAAAACGTTTGTAAATCTTTCCGGAAACAGTGGTATGGCTGTGGCGGGAAGCGGGGACTGCCTGACGGGAATTCTTGCAGGTGTGGCCTGTATGTTCCGGCAGGAACCCCTGACTGCAAAGACGGCAGTTAAATACCCACATGGCTATTTAACCGCCCATGAAGCAGCTCTTGGAGTCTATCTTCACGGAAAAGCGGGAGAGTTTGCTTCCAATGAGAAGGGAATGCACGGAGTTCTTGCTTCGGATATTGCCGGAAGTGTTTCTCTTGTACTGAAACAAATCCCTTTCTCTTCTTGACGAACGTTTTTTACGGTGATATATTTTACGAGGCGGAATGCCTGAAAAAGGAGTGTAATATAAGAATTTATGGAAGATGCCAGTCATTTGCCCGTTTTGGGCATTGTATTATTGATTCTGTTGTTCTGGCTCACAGGAGTGTTCTGTGGATTTTCGGCTGCTCTGGACAACCTTTCTGAAGGAGAGGTGGAGAAGCGGAGTGAAACAGGTGAGAAAGATTCCGTGAGACTGTGGAAGCTGATGCAGCATCCATCTCTTTATCGGAATGCCATGTCTCTTCTTGTGATCGCCCTGGGCGTTCTTGTTGGATTTTTCGGAATTCCGGAAATGACAGAAGCCCTCCGAAATACAACAGGAGTCTGGATTCTGATTCCGGTGCTTCTTCTTGTGATTGTGCTTCTCGCAGTGTTTGGAATTCTCGCATTTCTTCGAATCGGATCATTTCGTTCTGAGAAATTTGCTTATCGCTATGCGGGAATTGTAACCGGTGTGACAACCCTCCTTCATCCGATCATTTATCTGATGGAACTGGGTGCCCGGATCGCGGGACTCCCTTTTGGAGTTGCCTATAATCAGGCAGACGAGGATGTCACAGAGGAGGAGATCATTTCCATTGTAGATGAGGCCCATGAACAGGGTGTTATTGAAGAGAATGAAGCGGAGATGATTCAGAATATTATTTCCTTTAACGAAACGGACGCCGGAGATATTATGACTCATCGAAGCCATGTCATTGCCTTTGATGAAGAGGATCTGCTCCAGGAGGTCGTGGACTGTATGCTGGAAGAGGGAAATTCCCGTTATCCTGTATACCATGAGAACCTTGATAATATTGTAGGAATCCTGAATTATAAGGATGCCTTAAAATTTCTCACTAAGAATTCCTGGGCGAAGTTCAAGCCTTTGAAGGACATGCCCGGACTTCTTAGAAAAGCAGATTTTATCCCGGAGACTCGAAGCATCGGCGATTTGTTTCACACGATGCAGGCCAGAAAGATTCATATGGCTATCGTCGTGGATGAATATGGACAGACTGCGGGAATTGTTTCCATGGAGGATATCCTCGAGGAGATCGTCGGAGAGATCCTGGATGAGTATGATGACGAACAGGAAGCAATTCGAACCGAGCAGGACAATTCCATGATCATCGACGGACTTGCCAATCTGGAGGACGTTTTCGAGCGGCTGGGAATTCCAATGAAATCTGACGATTTCGAAACATTGAACGGTTATCTGACTTCCGTGCTGGGACACATCCCCACGAAGAAAGATCTGGACAAGGAAATTGTGACAAACGGCTATTCTTTCCGGGTGTTATCCCTTGGCAACAAGACCATCGGAAAAGTAAAAGTCGAGAAAGTGCAGTAGTGCCTTTCCAAAGAATCGGAAATGTCATTTGCTGCCGAATAATCATTAAGACAAAAGGAGAAGGAAGATGTCAGGACATTCAAAATTTGCGAACATTAAACATAAGAAAGAAAAAAATGATGCCAAAAAGGGAAAGATCTTTACCGTCATCGGACGTGAGATCGTAATGGCTGTTAAGGCCGGTGGTCCGGACCCGAACAACAACAGCAAACTTCGTGACGTCATTGCAAAAGCAAAGGCCAATAACATGCCGAACGATACCATCGATCGTGGTATCAAAAAAGCTGCTGGTGCGGACAGCGCTGATAATTACGAGCATGCAGTATACGAAGGTTACGGCCCGAACGGTGTCGCAATTATCGTAGAGACCTTAACAGACAACAAGAATCGTACTGCGGGAAATGTACGAAACGCGTTTACAAAGGGTAATGGTAGTATCGGAACCCAGGGATGTGTATCCTTCATGTTCGATCAGAAGGGACAGATCATCATTGATAGAGAAGAGTGCGAAATGGATGCAGATGAAGTTATGATGATTGCTTTGGATGCAGGTGCTGAGGACTTTTCTGAGGAAGAGGACAGCTTTGAAGTAATTACAGATCCGGACGATTTCAGTGCCGTACGTGAAGCTCTTGAAGCTGCAGGAATTCCTCTGATCGAAGCACAGATCGCTATGATCCCACAGACTTATGTGGAACTCTCTGATGAAAGAGCAATCAAAGATCTTCAGAAGACACTGGATCTTCTGGATGAAGATGATGATGTGACCGATGTTTGGCACAACTGGGATGAGTAATCTCATATAAGTCATTTATCTAACGCCTGCTTCCTCGGAAGCGGGCGTTTTTTACAAAAAGGAGAATTTCTTATGAAAAAAATATTCCTCTGTGCCGCGGTATCTTCCATGATTCTCATGGGTGCGGTGAGTGCAAATGCTATGGAATCGAATCCTCCGGAAATCGAAGGACTGACCTTTCAGTCTGAAGACGAACTGAGCTATGCCGATGAATTTCGAATTTATCACTATTCCGACGATTTTTCCCTGATCGACGTGAATGAGAGCGGACAGTATCTTCTTGTACCGGAGGGAGGAACGCTTCCGGACAATCTTCCGGAGGATATGCATGTTCTTTATAAACCCCTAGACACCATTTATCTGGCGGCAACTTCCGCCATGTCTTTGTTTGATTCCTGTGGAGCTCTGGATTCTATTGCACTTTCCGGTACCGACAAAGATGGATGGCTCATTCCAAATGCTGTTAAGAAAATGGAAGATGGAAGCATTGTTTATGCCGGAAAATACAGCGAACCAGACTATGAACTTCTTCTTTCCGGCGGATGTGATCTTGCCATTGAGTCCACCATGATTCTTCATTCTCCGAAAGTGCAGGAAATGCTGGAAAACATGGGCATCAACGTCTTTATTGACCGGTCCAGCTATGAAACCCATCCTCTTGGCAGAACCGAGTGGATTAAAGTGTACGGAGAACTGACCGGGCATCAGAAGGATGCGGCTGACTTCTTTGACAAGCAGACCAATATTCTTACGGATCTCAAGGATCACCCGGACACGGATAAAACCGTTGTATTCTTTTATCTCAGCACCGATGGAAAAGCTGTCGTTCGTGCCGGCAGTGATTACGTGCCCAAAATGATCGAACTTGCGGGAGGTAAATATGTTTTTGACTCCCTGACAAACGAAGAGTCCCACAAGGCTTCTGTCTCTCTTACTATGGAAGAGTTTTACGCAACCGCCATTGATGCGGATTACCTCATCTACAACGCTTCCATCGAAGAGCCGATCACTTCCACCTCCGAACTCATTGAGAAAAATGCCTTATTTGCGGATTTCAAGGCAGTGAAAGAGGGGAACGTCTGGTGTGCAGACAAGTATTTCTATCAGGCAACGGACATTATCGGTGAGATGATCCGTGATCTGAACAATATGTTGACGGAGAGTAATGCGGAGGCGATGACCTTCCTTCACAAAGTAGAATAACAAAAGTCTTATCTCTGTCCGAAAGATTTTTCGACGAGATAGGCATTTCACATGCAGCACAACCAAGAAAGTACAGAGAATTATTTATGAAATCAGATAAAACAACGACCCAGGTCCAAAGTTTTCACGCCACAAACTTTAAGCGGCGTACCCGGTATGCCATCTTTTTTCTTCTTTTAATTGTGGGAGCTTTTTTCATTACCATTTTGAACATTAACACCGGAACCACGGACATCTCTGTCGGAAGAATTCTTTCCATTCTTTTTGGCGCAGATCCGGGTTCCACGGATGCCAACATTATCTGGAAAATCCGATTGCCACGAGTGCTTCTTGCAGCCATTCTCGGAGGCGGGCTTTCTGTATCCGGTTTCCTGCTTCAGACTTTCTTCGGAAATCCCATTGCAGGACCTTTTGTCCTTGGTATTTCCTCCGGTGCCAAAATGACCGTTGCCCTGACCATGATCGTATTTCTTCAGTATTTTCATGGTATGAATTCCGGAAGTCTCGTCATTGCGGCATTTGTCGGTTCCCTTCTTTCTACCGGATTTATTCTTCTTATTGCAAGAAGAGTGCACCAGATGTCCATCCTTCTCATTGCAGGTATCATGATCGGCTATATTTGTTCCGCCATCACAGACTTTGTCGTTACCTTTGCAGAAGATTCCGATATCGTCAATCTTCGTGGATGGTCTCTGGGAAGTTTTTCCGGAGCCACCTGGGAAACCGTAACGTTTTCGGCGATACTCATTGGAATTTGTGTGATCCTTACATTTTTCTTTTCCAAACCAATGGGGGCTCTTCAGCTGGGAGAGGCCTACGCTGAGAGTCTCGGAGTCAACATTCGAAGATTCCGTATCTTTTTGATTCTCGTATCCAGTGTACTGTCTGCCTGTGTAACCGCTTTTGCCGGTCCGATTTCCTTTGTGGGAATGGCCGTTCCCCATCTGGTGAAGCAGGGACTCAAAACTTCCAAACCTGTTGTTGTGATTCCGGGAGTCTTCTTTGGAGGAGCTGTGTTCTGTATGCTCTGCGACCTGATTGCCAGAACCGCCTTCGCTCCCTTGGAACTGAACATCAGTACCGTCACCTCCGTATTCGGTGCGCCGGTTGTCATCTATATTCTTCTCAGCCGACAGAAAGGAAAAGCCAATGTCTGATTATTATATGAAAACCGAGCATCTGGCCGTTGGTTATCAGGGAACTCCTCTGATTTCCGACATCTGCCTGTCCATCCGTAAGGGAGAGATCGTGACCCTGATCGGCCCGAACGGTGCCGGCAAATCCACCATTCTGAAAAGCATTACCCGTCAGCTGAAGCTGATCAGTGGATCTGTCTACATAGCAGAAGAAGAACTACAGAAAATCACTCACAAAAGTCTCTCTACCAAAATGTCCGTCGTTCTCACGGAGCGAATGAAACCGGAATATATGACCTGCCACGATGTGGTTGCCACCGGACGCTATCCTTACACCGGACGCCTGGGCATTCTTTCCAAGGAAGACGAAGAAAAGGTTGAGGATGCCATGAAACGGGTTCACGCCTCGGAACTTGGAAACCGGGACTTCAATGCCATCAGTGACGGACAGCGCCAGAGAGTGCTCCTTGCTAGAGCCATCTGCCAGGAACCGGAGATTATCATCCTGGATGAGCCGACGTCCTTCCTGGATATCCGCCATAAGCTGTCACTTCTTTCCATTCTTCGCTCTATGGCAAAGGAGAACCACATTACGGTTATTATGTCCCTTCACGAAATTGATCTTGCGGAAAAAATTTCCGACAAAATTGTCTGTGTAAAGGGAGATCATATTGCCCATTTCGGCGAACCTGAAGAAGTGTTCCGTGAAGAGAACATCCAATTCCTTTACGAAATTGACAAAGGATATTTTGATCCTCTGTTTGGCAGTCTGGAACTTCCCAAACCGGAAGGAGAGGCTCATGTCATGGTTCTTTCCTCCGGTGGAAACGGAATTCCCGCATATCGCAAACTGCAGAAGCAGAACCGGGCCTTCCATGCCGGAATTCTTTATGCCAATGATATGGACTATCAGGTGGCCCGACTTCTTGCCTCCGACGTTCTGTGTGCCGATCCTTTCGAGCCTGTTTCTCCGGAACTGATCCAAAGAGCCAAAACTCTCATAGATCAGATGGAGGAAGTATGGGATGCAGGGGTCACTCTCGGAAGCATGAATTCCGGAATGAAAGAGCTTCTCGAATATGCAAAAAACTCCGGAAAACTGAAAACTCTGTAAATGTTTGATATTGACACAAAATTAACACAAAAAAGTCTCCGGTAGAATACAATTTCCGGAGATTTTTTATTTGCTAAAACACTAAAATGTGTTATTATGTTTTTCAAGTAGGGCATGAATCGGAATCATACACAACCCACTTGGCTGCTTGTAACGATCTCGACTATTTCAAAATCCCTAATTATTTTATACCAGGAGGTCATTATGTATAAGATACTTAGAGCAGAACAGCTTTCTGCAACCAACTATCTCATGGACGTTGAAGCTCCCCGCGTAGCAAAACGCTGCCTGCCGGGACAGTTCGTCATTGTCAAAGTTGATGAGTACAGCGAGAGAATTCCGCTTACCATCTGTGATTATGATTCTGAAAAAGGAACCGTAACGATCGTGTTCCAGCCAATCGGTGCTTCCACCGAAAAAATGAAACATTTAAAGGTCGGCGATTCTTTCCAGGATTTCGTTGGACCACTTGGACAGCCATCCGAGCTTTGCTCAACTCCAATCGAGGAACTGAAGAAGATGAACATCGTCTTCGTAGCAGGTGGTGTGGGTACCGCCCCTGTATATCCTCAGGTAAAATGGCTGCATGAGCATGGCATTACTGCAGACGCAATCATCGGTGCAAGAAACAAAGATCTCGTAATCCTTGAGGACCAGATGAAAGCAGTCAGCAATCTGTATATCACAACCGATGATGGTTCCTACGTACGCAAAGGTATGGGTACTGACGTACTTCGCGACCTTGTACAGAACGAAGGCAAGAAATATGATCTCTGCGTTGCCATCGGTCCGATGATCATGATGAAATTTGTCTGTCTTCTTACAAAAGAGCTGAACATTCCTACCGTTGTCAGCATGAACCCGATCATGGTAGATGGTACCGGTATGTGCGGAGCCTGCCGTCTGATCGTTGATGGAGAAGTGAAGTTTGCCTGCGTAGACGGACCGGAGTTCGACGGACACAAAGTTGACTTTGATCTTGCTATGAAACGTATGAAGATGTATCAGACCGAAGAAGGCCGTGCGAAACTGAAAGCACAGGAAGGTGCTACACATCACGGCGGCTGCGGAAACTGCGGAGGTGACAAATAATGGGTGACGTATTAAAGAAGGTTCCTGTAAGAGAGCAGGCACCAAAGGTTCGTGCTACAAATTTTGACGAGGTTTGCCTTGGATACAACAAAGAAGAGGCAATGGAAGAGGCAGAGAGATGTATCAACTGCAAGAACGCCAAATGTATCGTTGGCTGTCCTGTATCCATTAACATCCCTGCATTCATTCACGAAGTAAAAGAAGGAAACTTCGAGGCTGCATACCAGGTAATCAGCGAGTCCAGTGCACTTCCTGCAGTCTGCGGACGTGTATGCCCGCAGGAGACTCAGTGCGAGGGCAAATGTATCCGTGGAATCAAGGGTGAGCCTCTTTCCATCGGTAAACTTGAGAGATTCGTTGCTGACTGGGCAAAAGAGAACGGTGTGAAACCTACTCCTGCAGCACAGAAGAACGGCCACAAAATCGCAGTCATCGGTTCCGGTCCTTCCGGACTTACCTGTGCCGGAGATCTTGCAAAACTCGGCTATGATGTAACCATCTTCGAGGCTCTTCACAAAGCCGGCGGTGTTCTTGTCTATGGTATTCCGGAGTTCCGTCTCCCGAAAGACAAAGTCGTTGCTGCTGAGGTTGAGAACGTAAAATCTCTCGGTGTTAAGATTGAGACCAACGTTATCATCGGAAAATCCGTAACCATCGACGAACTTCTCACAGAAGAAGGTTTCGAGGCTGTATTCATCGGTTCCGGTGCCGGACTTCCTATGTTCATGGGCATTAAGGGTGAGCAGGCAAACGGTGTATTCTCTGCAAATGAGTATCTGACCCGTAACAACCTGATGAAAGCATACCTGGATGAGTATGATACCCCGATCGCACACGGCCAGAAGGTTGTTGTTGTCGGCGGCGGTAACGTAGCAATGGATGCTGCAAGAACCGCACTTCGTCTTGGTGCAGATGTACATATCGTATATCGTCGTTCCGAGGCAGAGCTTCCTGCACGTAAAGAGGAAGTTCATCATGCAAAAGAAGAGGGCGTACAGTTCGACCTTCTCTGCAACCCGACTGAGATCCTTACAGACGAGAACGACAATGTTGTCGGCGTGAAATGTATCCGTATGGAACTTGGTGAGCCGGATGCTTCCGGAAGAAGACGTCCTGTAGAGGTTCCTGGTTCTGAGTTCGAAATCGAGTGTGATACTGTAATCATGTCTCTTGGAACTTCCCCGAACCCGCTGATTTCTTCTACCACCATCGGTCTGGATGTGAACAAGAGAAAATGTATCATCGCAGACGAGGAGTTCGGTAAGACCTCCAAAGAGGGTGTTTACGCCGGCGGTGACGCTGTAACAGGTGCTGCAACCGTTATTCTTGCTATGGGTGCAGGAAAGGCCGGTGCAAAAGGTATCGACGAGTTCATCAAAAGCAAGCAGGCGTAATTATTGCTTATAATCCAATGATTTTGACGGGATATCCGCATTTTTGCGGGTATCCCGTTTTCTCTTGCCGAAAATTGTGATATAATGTACAATGTATTTTTGTGTAATTATAACTATTCAATACTAAGGAAAAGGGAAAGAAACATAATGTCAGCAATTATTGCCATTTTACTTGGAATCCTGCAGGGGTTGACGGAATTTCTTCCAGTCAGCAGCTTTGGACATATCGACTTCATCGAAAATGCCCTGGGTATTTCCCATAATGCGGGAATTCTCTTTGAGTCCATGCTTCACTTTGGAACTCTGGCCGGTTTGTTTGCCGTATTCCAAAAAGATATTCGTAAGATCATTCGCTCCTATGGAGGAATGCTTCTGGATTCTGTGGGAAATTTGAATCTGTACGTCCACAATCGGAGAACCGGAGAGGATCTTCGCTATACAAGAATTGTCAGCGATCCATACCGCAAATTGTCTTCCATGCTTCTGGTGACAAGCATTGCAACCGCATCTCTGGGATTTTCCGCAAGACGATTGGCCCTCACGGCAAAAACCTTCTACATGGCGGCCGGCATCGGTCTGCTTCTTACCGGGGTATTTCTCATTGTTGTAGACGTAAGCGGGGCAGGAGGTAACAAACATTTCCGGGATGCAGGCTATGACTCTGCTGTCTGGATCGGCATCTGTCAGGGACTTTCTGTATTTCCGGGCGTCTCCAGATGTGGACTTACCTACGGCTGCGGGCTTCTCTGCGGTTATCAGCAGAAATTTGCAATCAAATACTCCTTTTTGGCAAGTGTTCCGGCAATCATCGGAGCATGTATCGTAGAGTTTCCGTATTTCTGGACTTCCGGCATCACCGCAGGACAGGGCTTTATCTTTGTTCTTGGAATGATTTTCTCGGGAATTACCGGTTATTTTGTCGTTCGATTCATGATTCGACTGACACAGAATCTGAAGCTTCGGTATTTTGCTTTTTACTGCTTCCTTGCAGGAGCGATCGGACTCGCCATTAATCTTTACTAATCACGCAGTACCATAACGGTTACTTAATCACAATTTTCATAGAGGAGGAATGCCATTCATGGCAGACACATCTAAAAAAACTTCAAAACCTCGTACAAAAAAATCAAGAACCACAAGTGCCAAAGCAGCTCCACCGCAGCAGGCGGCCACTTCCGGATTTCTGAATGAAATTCTGCTTCTCATGGGCATTGCCATCGTGCTGCTTATGCTCATCAGTGTATTTGGCTTCGGCGGTATCGTGGGAAATGCTTTTTCCAGCATCCTGTTCGGTGTGATGGGATCCCTTACCTACGTATTCCCTGTACTTTTGTTTCTAGCATTTGCCTTCTTACTTTCCAATAAGAAGAATCCGCTTGCTTACAAGAAGTTTATAGCTGCCGTTGTATTCTTTGTAGTTCTCTGTGGAATCGTTCAGATCATGTCTGAGGATTTTGTTCCGAGCATGACTTTGATGGATTATTATTCCAGCAGTTCCGAGTACAAAATGGGCGGCGGACTCATCGGAGGTGCCGTCTGCTTCTCAACAGCCTCTGCCTTTGGTGTCATCGGCGGAATGATCATTATGGTAGTCGTTCTTCTTGTATGCCTCATTATCATGACCCAGAGATCCTTTTTCGGATTTCTCTTTGGCATCGGAGATCGAATCGTAGAATCCCTGGAAGATCACAGGGAAGCTATGGAAGAGACCCAGCCGGAACAGATTCTGAAGAAAGAACTCCGGGAACAGCAGCGTCAGAATGCTGTGGAGAAACGCCGTGCCAAACGTGTAAAAAAACTGGAAGCTCAGATTGCAAGAGAAGAGGAGATCGCCAGAAGAAATGCCATGAACAAAGATCAGATCTTTGCGGATACATGGCTTCGCGGAACTCCTGAAGAAGCGGCTGCTTCAGATGCACCTGTTCCGGCAGATTCTTCCGACAATGATATGAATCTCATGCATGAGATTCTCCCGGAAGAGGAGAGTACTCCGGCTCCGGCACCAAAGAAACGCAAGAAAAAAGCCAAAAACAAGGCATTTCCGAAGGAAGAATTCGGTTTCGATCTGGAAGAGGATCTGGGACCAACCCTTCACAAGGAAGATCCTTTTGAAATTCAGGGACTTGATCTCTTCTCTGATGAACCATTCCGAACTCAGGAAACTCCGGCGGCAGTTCCGGATGAAATTCCGACAAAAATTTCGGAAGATCATCCGTATTCAGAAGGGAATATGATTTCGGAAGAAGCTCCGATTTCAGAAGGTACTTATGTTATAGATGAGGAAGACTCTTTCCCGGATTATGAATCGGAGACTCCGACCACAGATGCCGTGCCAAAAGCCCCGTCCCCGAAACAACCGGAGGCTCCTGCCGCAAATACCGTGCCAAAAGCCCCGTCCCCAAACCAACCAAAATCTTCTCCGGCTGAGATTGAAGCAGGCATCGAGAATGTTGCCCAG
>JAUNAE010000652.1 GCA_030527765.1 Eubacteriales bacterium | reverse complement strand
TAGCCAGGGTCGGTACATCGGCATTGGTCATAAATTCATGAGAGATTTCAAATTTTTGACTGTTGAAATCCTTTACCATAAGCAGAGGGTAATATGCCTCGACACCTCGGGTCTCTGTGGGGGATTCCGGCGAAACGGTGGTGGGCCATTGTTCAATTTGTCCCAGAGCAAAGCCATGGTCAGCCACCAGAATGATTTTGGTATTATCATAGATTCCCAAATCCCGAAGATGCTCCATCCATCGTCCCAGATTCAGAAAAGCAGCCATGTTGGCATGGTAAGAAGACATCTGCTTTTCCGTTTCCATTTTCAGTGTTTTGCCGTCTACAGTAAAGCGACTTGTGTGGGAGGCGTCATAGGCTGTATTGTCCACATTGTCAGAGGGAATGTAGTTTGGTGTCTGAAGGAGCATTCGACTGTGGGTAATCTCGTTGCTCATGAGATAGAACGTATCTCCTTTTTCTTCGGAAGCGGAGGTGATGGCAGGCAGATGGTCCAGCATATGGTACTGCTCCATGAATGTAGCATTGGTTCCGGTGGCAGTGGACAGGGAATGTATCGTTTGCCCGATGCTTCTTGGAATTTCCGCAGTAGCCGCCTGTAAGTAACGGCCCTCGTCATATACCGTTTCCTGCAGGAAAAGCGGCAGTGTTTTCATGATACTGAAGCAGAAGAAGTTTCGCCGGGTTTGGCTGATAACCGCCTGCTTTACCCGGGGATCGGCAAATTTTCCGAAGGTGTAAAATGTATTGATTTCAGGATAATCGTCATAGATAGAGAAGTCGGTAACATACTGGTAGTTGGCGTAAGGCTGTTCACACACGGTGACATCATAACCATTTTCCCAGAAGACCACCGGCATGACGCGCAGTGCTTCATTATGCTTGTCAGCAAGAAGTTCCTTATCCCGCTTGTTCATTTCCACCGGCGTATACTCATAGCCTCCGTACAGAGGTGGCGTACCAAAATTGGTATGGGAGCCAAAGGAGATGGTATTGTCGTAATAAGTGAATCCGGCAAACTGGCTCTTCAAATGTGGTTTTTCCTTCAGAATGTAGGGGACATATTCGCCCATAGCCCGGTCAAGCATAATAACCACAACGTTTTTATCATGTTTGCTCAGTTCAATATGAGGGAATTCATCAGTGTCCTGAAAGGAGGCAAGGACAGCAATGGATTTCTGGATATTTCCGATATTCCAGGCAGCCATTCCACCCAGGGCAATGCAGACAGAGAGCATGACAGGAATGATAATGTGCTGCCACTTGAAAGCTGCAAACAGCAGAATACCTGCCAGCAGACCCAGAACGGCAAGATTGATAAGCTGTTCTTTCCAGGTAAAGTCCATTCCGTTGTCATACTGGAGGGAGGCAGAGATGATGCCGAGATCTGTGCCAAAGAACATATATCCTACCAGAGCAGAAATGCAGAAAATCCAAATCAGACGCTCAAAAAGAACCTTGAATTTTGGACTGGCCAGCCAGTAGAAGACCCCAAGCCAAATGAGAAATGTGCCGGCAGCCAAGCAGCAGGTGGAGACGATATACCATGTTGGATGATAGAAGTAGGTAA
>JAUNAE010000651.1 GCA_030527765.1 Eubacteriales bacterium | reverse complement strand
ATCAGCTGATCGATCTTGCAGTAGAACTTTCAGAAAACGACGCAGATGATCTGGATAACATTCATCGTCTTGGAGAAGGATGGGTCGCAGAAGAGACTTTGGCCATCGCAATTTACTGTTCTTTGAAGTATTACAATGATTTTTCAGCAGCGATGATCGCATCCGTCAATCACAAAGGAGACAGCGATTCCACCGGTGCAGTGACCGGAAATATAGTCGGTGCTATTGTGGGATATGCGAAGATTGAGGATAAGTGGAAAAAAGATCTCGAGCTTCACGATGTGATTCTTGAGATGGCAGAGGATCTCTGTACGGGCTGTCTTATGGATGCATATACAAACTATGAAGATCCGGTTTGGAAACAGAAATATACGAACAAATATCAGTATACAAACGAGAAGGGGTGAATTCTTTTGAAGATTGGAGAACTGTTAAGAGGCAAACAAAAAGCGAATTCCGTAACGGAAATCCGGGCGATTCTCGGTGATATTACAAAGATCACGGACGTGGAAGCGATTGTCAATGCGGCAAACAGCAGCCTTCTCGGCGGCGGTGGTGTTGACGGAGCCATTCACCATGCAGCAGGTCCAAAACTTCTGGAAGAGTGCCGAAAACTGAACGGCTGCGATGTCGGAGATGCGAAGCTTACAAAAGCCTATCGTCTGCCTTGCAAATATGTCATTCATACCGTGGGTCCGATCTGGAACGCAGAGGATGGACAGGAAGAAGCACTTCTGGCATCCTGCTATCGAAGATCTCTGGAAGTAGCTATGGGAAAAAGAATTCGAAGCGTTGCTTTCCCATCCATTTCCACCGGAGCATATGGATATCCGAAGGATCTGGCAGCAGAAGTTGCTGTTCGTACGGTACGGGAGTTTGTGAGAAAACATCCGGAGGCATTTGAACTGGTAGAGTGGGTACTGTTTGATGAAAGCACGGAGGAAGAATACCGGAAAGCACTGGAGAGATAGGAATGAAACAACAGGGAACAGATTGGAAGCCTGTTTATAGATAAATTGGAAATCAAAAAGGAATAAGCAACATGAAAAAACGTAAACTCAGTAGTTATGAAATTTTTTTACTGAACGAAAGCGTGAAGGACCAATATAGAAGTGAAGGAATCAAATTCCACTTTTTTTTCCCTATTCCGCGACCGTATTGTCTCCTTGAGACAAAGGAAATCTATTTTGATTTCAAGACTTTTTTCTTTGAATCAACGGTTGAATCGTTATTCGATTTGCTGCATGAAGTAGGCCATATCAAAACACATAAGCGCGGGATGAGAAAGTTTGAGGACGAGTACTATGCGACTGAATGGGCAATAAAGGAAATAAAGAAACTCGATTGTATGATCTCTGAAAAAAGAAAAGGTGAATTTCAGAGGTATATCTGGGAGTGTGTAGATATTGCGAATCACCATCATGCGAAGAATGTTCCGCCAAAAGAAGAGTTGATATTAAAGTGGTAGCAAAGAGCAATGCTTCCGGTTCTGATTGACATCTTTGAGAGAAATACAGGGGTAAAATAGGGTCTCCTATGATTTTAATTTTATCATAGAAGACCCATTATTTTAGTTTGTG
>JAUNAE010000164.1 GCA_030527765.1 Eubacteriales bacterium | reverse complement strand
ATCCTTACCTAACCTAACCTGTGTCTCCATACTGGATACATTCTGGATACAAGGCGCCTCCGCACTGGATACCGTATATGTTTTGTTATCTTTCACATCCAGCTGTGCACGTTCTTCCTGGTACATAGTCGGCTTGAATCGGTCATTCTGAATGTAGTTGTGAATCTTCCAGTGCTTTATAACTACAATTCCTGTTTCAAATGGAATCACAAAGCTTTTGGCAATCAATAGTCTCAGATCATCCTGACTGGCTCCAATACTTCGTTGGATTTTCTTTGCGTTGTTAATAAAACCTTCATCGTCAGCACGCATGGATAGATGAAAATATAACGCTTGTGTTGATAGTGGCATATCGAGAAACGTGTCACTATCGATAATTGTCTTTGCAAACATTCTTCTTTCTGCCATTTTCTAAACTTCCTTTATTTGTATTCCGTATTTGTACAGCATCAATTTTCTTTTCAGAATATATTCCGGTGTGCGGAAACCTTTCGTGTCTTCTACAATGACTTGTCCGTTTTCCGTGTACCGGAAGTCAGCCACATAAGAGCATTCTCTCTCTAACAGCTTTCCCGGCTTGAATTCGCCCTTTTTAGCACCGCGGGTATATCTTTCCTTGCTTACCTCTCTCTGTGCCGGAATTAGCACAAATTTCACTTGTCTTTCGAGGTCTGAGATTGCCCCCGCTCTTTCGAGTAGGGACAGCTCTCTATATCTCCTCGCTTCCTTTCTTGAATCGAAAGTGATGCCATCAATTACCGTTTTTTTAGAATGGTATTTACTCATTGGGTTTTCCCCCATTCACTCAGTTCTGCAAATCCAAGACTATCACAGTACAGATAAAACACACGGTTATTTGTTCTGATCATAATCACGTCACTAACCGATAAACTGTGTCCTCTGTAATCATCCGGAAGTGTCTGTGTATTAAATCTTTCATAAAGTTTTTCGGCGAATGAATGAATACGAAAGTCACCTTCTACTTTTGCAAATTTCTCTTTGTACACACGGATGTAGTCTTTTCTTTCCGGCTTTAATCCATTTTTCTTTAGACCATCCAGAGATGCAAAACGCTTCATTGTCAGTTCCTCTTTGGGATCTAGCTGCAAAATTTCAAATTCCCATTCATCAGGAAGCATAAACATGGTATCTGCACTGACTGACATTGGATGAACATGATCTGCATGAATCATGACATAGATCCTTCCAGTTCTCCGAATCTCTTCAATCTGTTCAGTTGTCAGCTGCCAACATGTTTCATAAGCGTTCCCATCTTCAACCTTAGTCATCGGAAGCGGATCGCAACCTTCACCGGTTGCCATTGCATTGGTTGTATCTGTGACAATTGGATTTAAATACATTATTTTTATACTCCTTTCACTGGCTCACACGTAGGTATCTTTCATCTCTGCGCATCCTACATAAATGGTAATTCTTCTTGAATATTATCCGGAATACTCATAAATCCGTCTGCGTCTGCTGGTACGGGCGGTGGTACAGGCTCCGTTCTCTGCGTTTCTCCGGACCGGCTGTTATCTGCTGCAACTTTGCTTTCCGCAAACTCCTGTTCATCAACTACAACGTCTGTTGTGTATACCTTTTGTCCGTCACGGTTTGTGTAGCTTCCTGTCTGAATATGCCCGGAAAGTAAAATCTTTGTTCCTTTTCTCAAATACTTCTCAGCAAACTCCGCACGATTACCAAACGCCACGCAGCTAATAAAGTCCGCTCCGGCTTCGCCATCACTGCGTTTTCTACGGTCTATCGCAATCGTGTATCTTGCAATCGCCATCGGCTCCGCACCTTGTGTATATCTAACTTCCGGGTCTCTTGTTAATCGTCCCATTAAAATTGCTTTGTTCATTGTTGTTCTCCTCCTCACCTTTTGTTAGGTTTCCAAGCGTCAAGCATTCGTTGTAGCTCTGTCGGTGTTAATGTTTCAATGCCTTGTTCCTTGCACTCTTCCACAACACCGGAGATAAGTATTGACATCTCCTTTGTGTTGTAGGTGTGCGAACCTCGTATTATCTTGTAAATGATACGTTCTACGCCGTCTACGGTTGTATGGTCACACGGTGTACAGTGGTTCAAATCACTTTCCATTACTGCATCAAGTGGTGCGTTTATGATGATCAGATACGGCTGTAACCCGTTTTCATCGATGCAGAGCGGCTGACCATACCGCCCTAGCATCATGTTTTTACACCTCGGTTTTGAAATCTGTAAACGGTCCGCCAACTTACCGATTAAGAGATGAAAGTAAGCGTTTGCGTTCAAGCTTCTTTTTGTCCGGTGCTTGCTAATCTTAATGTCGAGCAAGTCTGCCATTTTCAGTTCTGCGTAGCTTTCCTCGAGTACGTCTTTCTCGTTTATCTCAAGTGTTAGCTCCAGACGGTTTGTAAATACGTCCCGTTTTATGTTCGCAATGTTTCCGGTAAGCTCCATTGTTTAACTTTCCTTTGCTTTCGTTTCCATTCTGTCTAAGATACGCATTGCGCTGTTGAAGTATGCAAATGTCATTTCATCAATGGACGCTACTCCGTATCGGGATAAAACAGATTCTACAGAGCACCCATTTTTTTCAATACGTTTTAATAAAGCCGTTTTGTCTGCTTCGGCAATAGGCGTGTTCATAATCTCTGCGTCGGTCTTTGCTTCCGGCTTCTCCGTCTTTTTCGCTTCCTTTGGAGCGGATCCACGGAATCTAGGTTTCTTTTCGAATACGACACGCCCTGTCTTGTCATTCATAATCGCAAGCTCGATAATGCGTTTATCCTCGATCACGATATGGCATACAGAAAACGTATCGTAACAAATACACTTGCCGTTGTTTCCCTCCTGGATATTACAGTCGTGTGCACCTACCCATATCAGACGCGGAGCTGTATACAGTTCTCTTCCGATTCCCCAGTTGAAACAAGCACGCTTGAAGCTGTCGGAAGCTAACCCCTTAGCCGCTTCAGTGTTCGATTCTGTTCCAGTGTCTTCTTTCTCAATCCACTGCTTCTTTTCATCGTCCCATACTGATACAATGCAGTTTGCATTCTCTCGTGTATGTCGGCGTTGCCAGTTTTCGCCGCCGAGTGTTTCATCTAATATGTTCATGTCGCATCGAGCGTCTTTGTACAGCAAAAGGCTTAGTCCCTTTTTGTTGATTGTTTTCACCCTGCATTCAATTTCATCTGCTTGCAAATCTCTAAATTTAATCATCGTATCCTCAGCCCTTCCGTTTCTTCCAGATGTGCAAATGTACATGTATCGCCTTTATCCAACGATTTCAAGAAAGCAGCTATTGCCTTCTTGTTCACTTTCGGTTCCTGTGGTACCATGAATTCATCCGGAATCTCTGCCTCGTTGTCGATTTTCACCGACACAGGGTTCTTCTGGATACTAAAGCTATGCGTGGCGGTCTTGAATTTGCGGTTCCCGGTCGCCACCATGGTTTGCTGAAGGTGTTCTTTCATCTTCCGGCCGTTTGCTTCCAACGCTTTTTGACGCTGGGTAAGTCGTGCAATCTCAGCCTTGATTGTTTCTCTATCGCCCTCGATCTGTGCGATAACATAAGCATATCCGTCTGCCTTTTCTTCAATCTCACCCTGAATCGCTTCCATCGTGTCTGCAAAAATTTCTGCGTCTTCCGGACCGCATTCTGTAGCCATCTGATACAGATATTCATACTCATTTTTCAATTCAAATAATGTGCTCATTTCTTGTTATCCTCCTTTGGTTCATCAACTGCTGCAAATTTCCGTATCGCTGGAATTGCATAATAATCGTCGAGTTCTAAAAGTCTCCGGATCTCGTGATATCTCATGCTGTCTTCAATCAGGTTTCGGTATTCACCCGTCGTGATAGTCACTTCGTTTGCATCTCTCATGTTTTCAATCGTAATCATAATCATTCACTCCATGCTTTCTTTACTGCTTCGTATACTGATTTATAAATTACCTCGGCTAACTGCTGAATACTTTCGTCCGCAATGCGGATTGTTGTGTTTTCGCTATTGCTAGGCTCCTGTGTAACTTTTTGCTCTGCTTTCGGTAATTCCGTCTGTACCGGTTTTTCTTCTTTCTTTTCGTAGTGTTCCAACGGAATGTTATACACACGGTCTAAGTAGTTAATAACTGTTTTTGCTAATCCGCCATAACGAGAAAGCTGTTTTCCAATGTAAAACGGGTTGTAACCCATTTCTTTCGACAATGACGCCCTTGTGTGTTTTACCTTCTTTAATTCAGCGTCAAACCTCTCACTGTCCACTTCGTAATACTTTTTTGTTCCGATCATAACCTTGCCACTCCTTTACTCCATATATCCGTTAACCTTTGCTCTGTACATTAACCAGACAAAGTTAAATACCATAATCAAATATGGTTGCCATGATATAACGCTGTCCAGTAAGCACGCCCAAACGATAAAGCTGATTGCGTTTATCGTTGTGAAAACTAATGATACAGCTTTTACAATTTTATTCATCATCTTCGTTCTCCCTTGCTTGCTCTTGCAGTTTCTCCAACTCTTTTATCATTTCTTCTATCGCTTCCTCTGCGCTCATTTTGGAAATTTTCAGGACTTCCTCGAAATCTTCTTCGCCGAATTTATGACGGTAAACATTCATCAGCACCGCCATTTGTGCGCCAACGATTGCCTGTTCGCCCTCCTCTTTTGTTTAATGACAATGTGGCAATGCTCCTATGCCGCCGAACAATCTTTCAGAATTCCATTTCTGGCATTCTTCGAAAGTGCCTGAAAAAACTATTCTGTTAAGGCGGTTGTTAAGCACGTGGAATTTTCCATCCACTTCTTTTACCGGAAAGTTTTTCTCCGGCTCTCCGCGAAACATAAAGTATCTTGTTCCGTCCATTTCTTCGAAATGATTTTCCATTTTCTTCATTTCATTCACTCCTTATTTCTAATAACTTTTATCCCCGTAGCTCGTTTGAATTTTTCCACTGGTATGATGTAGGTATACACCGATGAATTTTTGAAGCAGTACCCGATATCGAGCACTCCTTGTTGCATTCCGACACGAATGCTCTGTGCCGATACTCCCATTAAATCGGCAGCTTCGGCGACTGATAATCTGTTTTCCTTCATGCTGTCGCCCTCCCTGATTAGTTAAACTCTGTTAAACTTTTTAAGCAAAAAAATACTGAGGAAATTCTCTGACTTCTATGCCTAATAATTCCGACCACTGAATTATGTCAGCCTGAGAGAAACCTGTCGAACCATTCATTTTCTTAGAAACAGAGTTCTCAGACTGCCCTAATGCTTTCGCAAATGCCTTCTGGGAGCCGTATTTCTCGATGATTCTGCCCCTCAGCTTATCGTATCTATATGGCATTTTGTTAACCTCCTTTCTTTGAATCTATCGATAGTTTAACACCGTTAAACTTTTATGTCAACCCTAAAGTTTAATTTCATTTAACTTTTAGTTTGATTTTAGTTTAACAGTGTGGTAATATAAATAAGAAGGCAGGGCGTGAAAGTGGGTGAGAAAATGAAAAATGAAGTTACTGCATTGAGACTGAGAAAAGCGCTATCAGACGCAAACATGAGACCGCAGGAGCTGGCGGAGAGATCTGGTGTCAGCAAGTCCTCTATAAGTCAATATCTGAACGGAAGCCATGCGCCGTCAAACATCAGCAGTGGAAAGATGGGAAAGGTTTTAAACGTGAATCCGCTTTATTTGATGGGCTTTGAAGTACCAATGGAAGTAATAAAGCCTGTTACCGAAGAAGAAAAGACGGCATCGTTTATCGGATCCGTGCAGTCAATTCCTGAACCGGTCTTTAAAAAGAAAGTGATTGCTGCACTTTCTCAGTTGACCGATGAACAATGGACGGTGTTAGAAGAAATTATAAGCTTAATAAAGGACTGAGTAACTAATCGCCCAGTCCCAGTAATGCTAAAATGTAGAAGTATATCAGGCGTTGTTGTTCCTGATCAGTTGCTTTTAACATTTCAATAATCAATTTTGTATAATCCATATATCTCACTCCTTTGTGAGAGTATGGTAACAAAAAATCAGGGTAATAAAACCGAACGAATGTTCGATTATAAAAAGGAGAGACAAGATGAAGAAAAAACTAATCACAACATTACTCGCAGTTAGCATGGCGATGGCTCCGATCGGAGTAGCAGCCGAAGACAATTCCGCAAGAATCGCAGAGATCGAGGCACAGATTGCAGAGCTTCAGGCAGAACTGGACGGATTAAAGGGCGGACAGGAAGCTGAGACAGCTGATGCGTCCAACACTTCTGATTTCGTTTATGAAACCGATACAGCTGTATTTGCTTACAAGGATAAAAAGGTTGTAGAATCTGGCGACAATAAATACATAGAGCTTATCTTTGATTATACAAATAATGGCGACGAAGCAAACAGTGCTTTTTTCAGTGCTTTTGCCAACTTCTATTCCAGAATCGAAGCTTATCAGGACGGAATCGAACTCGACAGCACCTCTTTCATCGGCTTTGGCGATGACGAAGCGATGAAAATGAGCACTACCGACGTAAAGCCAGGCACTACTGTTGAAGTAGCACTAGCATTTAAGCTGAACAATGATTCTGAAGTCAGCATTGAATTCCAGAAAAAAGACGAACTCTTACAGCCAATCGATGACTCACTTCAAACATTAACACTCAGCGTAACTGAGTAAAATAAAAAAGACCTCCTGCGCCAACAGGAAGCCTTTTGATACCACCGAGGTGATACCGTAAAATTAAGCACATATATTGTATCATCCTCGGGACAGCTAAGCAAGAGAACGTAAGTTCGCTAGCTGTTATTTTTGTGCCCAAAATTAAGAAAGGATGATGAAAAATGAGATTACCGAACGGATTTGGCAGCGTTTTTAAGCTGTCCGGGAAAAGAAGAAAACCATGGTGTGCCAGAAAGACAACCGGTTGGAATGATAAAGGTCAACCAATTTACGCTTATGTTGGATATTACGAAACCCGATCGGACGCATTGACGGCTCTGACTGACTATAACAAGGATCCGTATGATCTGCATCACAACACCATTACCTTTGCGGAAGTCTTTGAAAAGTGGTCAGAAATCCACTTCCCCAAGGTTTCAGAATCCAACTGTAAAGGATACACAGCTTCCTTCCGGACCTGCACACAACTGCACGATATGAAGTTCGTGGACATCAAGCTGGACCATCTGCAGAAGGCTGTGGACGAATCCGGAAAGAATACGCCGACATTGAAGAAGATGAAGATCTTGTTCGGTCTGATGTATGACTATGCTGTGATTCACGATATCGTGATGCAGGATAAAAGGGACATGGTGCGATATGTTGATATATCCCAAGCAGGAAACCCAAATTCCTACAACAGAAAGCCTTTCACACAGAAGGAAGTCAACCTGATCTGGAAGGCAAATGATTCCAACACCTACTATTCCGTGATCCTGATACTGATCTATACCGGGCTGCGCATTGGTGAACTGCTGGATCTGAAGAAGGAAGATGTTCATCTGGAAGAAAGATGGTTCTACGTCCGGGAATCAAAGACGGAATCCGGTATCCGTGAAGTACCAATTGCGGAAAAGATGGTCCCATACTTTGAATACTGGCTGTCCAGGAAGTGCGACTTCCTAATTTGCACACCAAATGATGAACATTTTCTGTATCGGAATTATTATGATTCCTACTGGCTGCCATTGATGGAAGAACTTGGATTCAAGAATCACCGACCACATGATACCAGACACACCTGCGTTTCTCTTCTGACTGCTGCAGGTGTTGATGAAAGAATTATCAAAAAGATTGTTGGTCACAAAGGTCAGGGCGTCACGGAAACAGTCTACACGCATTTGGAACTGCCTATAAAACTGGAAGCAATAAACAAAATATGATAGGAGATATACAATGAGTTCAAGACAATACAAGCACGCCCGGAATAATTATGATCAGATTCTTTTAAACGTCCCTAAAGGCAAGAAAGCGGTTTTGAAGGAACTGGCCAACAAGGCCGGTTTAAGTTTGAATTCATACATAAACAAGATACTCTTTGACCAATTTGATGAAATGTTAAAAAGAATGCAGATTGCAGAAAAATACAGACCGATGATCAAGATTATTACCGGAAATAGCAAGAACGGTTACAAAGTGGAGCTGAACGAAGGATACATTTATGCAAATGGTGATAGCTCATTCACATGCAAAGACAAATCAACGATAAGAAAAGAGATTAAAAAATGTCATATATATGACGGCTGAAAAAGTGTCA
>JAUNAE010000650.1 GCA_030527765.1 Eubacteriales bacterium | reverse complement strand
ACAAGCATCTCGCTTTACAAACTGGCACCTCGTCTTACAACTCAGCACGAAAGCTTGAACGAAAATAAAAAAAACAAGAAAATAATTGTGGTACTATTGGTTTTGGCTGCTGTGATTGGAATAGCAGTATATAATGCAGCAGGAAAAAGAAAACCTGCTACAGTGCTTGGTGAGAATGTAAGTAATCCGGTTGCCACATCAAGTGTGGAGGAAACGGTTCGGGATGGGAAAAGTATTGCGATTCCCGGATATCAGGGAATCAACTTAAAGGCAAATACAAAACAGCAGGATGTAGCACTGAAAAATCCTGAAGTGAATACATGCCTGTTTGTAGTAACACTGGCATTGGAAGATGGTACGGAACTATGGACCTCTTCCTATATTAAACCTGGTGAGATCTCGGATTGTATAGAGTTAAATCAGGAATTAGAAGAAGGCACCTATGAAAATGCCAGTCTGATCTACAAGTGTTATACCGTCGATGATAAAAGACCATTGAACGGGGCAGAAACAAAATTAACCTTAAGGGTAAAGAAATAAAGTAATTACACAAAGGAGAAAAGAACAAATGAAAAAGAAAATGATTGCACTGCTTCTTGCTGCAAGTACACTGATGTCCGGCGTTACTGTATTTGCAGATGATGTGGATATTGAGGAAGTTGAAGATGCAGGAAATGTGACAACGATAACGACGACCGTGCCGGATGCTACATACACATTGAATATTCCGGCAGATACGGAGATTCCATATGGGCAAATACTGACTCAAATCGGTCAGCTCATGGTAACGGATTCATCTGGATTTGTATTGGGAAAGGATCTGAAGGTTACACTAACATATGGTCCAATGGTTTCAGATACTGCTGAATCAACAATTCCGATTATTATCTACTCTTCTTTATACAGCGATGATTTTCAAAAAGGATTTACTGGTAATAATGGAGTAAGTTCAGGTGGTGAGCTCATATTCAAGGGACGTTCCGATACTATGTGTGATCAGACATATCAATATGAAAAGAGATCTGGTTATAAGTATAATCGTGATGGTATAGTGGTTTGTATCAGTTCCAGGGATTGGGGCAAAGCACTGCCTGGTGAATACTCCAGTACCATCACCTTTACCGCAGAGCTTGTGAATTCATAAGAAAGTGAAAGTATATGCGTATGAATCTACGAAATATCTATAGAAGATGCATACCAGCCTTGCTGATCGTGCTTATTCTTTATAATATGTGGATTCCGGTCTATGCAGGAGATACTTCGATCCGCACGGTAGTACCGTCATTAAAGGCTGTGAATTTAAAAATCGCCGGCGATGGTAAGGTACAGGTAGAAGACCAGACTTACAGTGCCAGCAAAAGCATCCAAGTCCGTTGTTACGAGCAGGTGGTGTTTTCTGTTATTCCCGGTAAAAATGCAAAGGTAAAGTCAATTCTTTACAATGACAAGGACATTACCGCATCATTGGAAAACAACCAGATCCGTTTGAAAGGCAATGCCATCAAGGATCGTGATACCTTTTCGGTTGTTTTTTCATCGACAGATGAGGAGGATGTGAAACCAACGGTAGAACCGACGGT
>JAUNAE010000163.1 GCA_030527765.1 Eubacteriales bacterium | reverse complement strand
TGACAATCAACCATAGCTATATGAGGTCAGGCTGGGATAGTGGCAACAATATTATCAAAATCAAATTTAGAGAGAACATCCTGCACATTTGCAGAGAATCCATTCAGGTAATCCTTGAAGTTGGCCTCGATATTCTCCGGATCTGCAAGCAGGGAATCGAATGTGAATTTGCTTGTGTTGTAAAACTGATATCCAGACGCTTTTGTAAGGAATCCATCAACCACAGCGAATTTCTTCACTTTCTCCCAGGTATCAAGAACAGCCTGGTGAGTAGGGAGGAGGCAGTCGTGAAAACGCTTCACAACTGTCATAGGAAGAACAACCAGACCGTACTCATGCGGTTTGAACGGACCACGCAGCATATCCGCCACGTTCCAGATCATCGTTGCCTTTTCTGCTATATTCGTACCGACTACGGAAAATTTATCATTTGCCACTGGTATGTACCTCCTCATCCGGAATTACTTTTACTATATCTTCAATATTGCAATTCAGCGCACCGCATATCTTCGCTAGAACATCAACACGCACAGCTTCATTTCTCCCTAAATGAGCCATTGCATTTGTGGTTATTCCAGCGGCTTTGATCAGCTCCGTTTTGCTCATATGTCTATCAATTAAAATGTGCCAAAGTCTATCGTAACAAACAGCCATAATACGCCTCCTGTCCTCTAATCTACAATTATCGCATCATATCTATTGTACTTCAGCAAGGAATAAATTTCAATCTGAGATTGAAATTCTCAATATTCAAGAACATAAAAAATCCAACCCACTCCGGTATGTACCATCGCGAGTTGGATTTTCTCTTAGCTATTTCAAGTTACAAGCTCAATAGTCTTCATTGTCTACCTTGACAGCTATTGGTTTTCCTGTTTCGATCGCTTTTTTTACAGCCTCGATAATCATTGAATCATCAGCTCCCATAAACATAAAAAACGGGAACCCGCCAAATTTTTCAATATACATATCAATTGCTTCGTCTGCACTCATCAAATGGCACCTCCTACTATTTTATGAACTACATCAACAGCGTTAGGGAACATCTTACAAAGCATCTTATAGCTCTCTTCATTCGCTGCTGCTCCATCCAAAACTTCCGCAAAAAACTCTTTGCATGGTAATCTATTTTTCCAATAACTCTGAGTTACTACCGAAACAGAACCGTCGGGATTTTTGACTTCAATCTCAACCTGACCGTGACCAGAACCCAATGGATAATCCATACCTGTCATGCATTCAAGTATATCAGATACGCTCGCCATTGACATATACGACCAATTATTATCCTTCATCTGTTTCCTTATTGACTCAATCAATTCTTTATTTGATTTTTCTCCCTTTAAGGCGTCAAAATCTTTCTGAATTGCCTTGTATAAAGCACCATTTCCCCACTTTTCAGAAATAGGATCCCCTCCACCTAGTACATAATCCAGGTTGTGAGCAAACTCATGGAATACTACTTGATACGGCTTGTGGATTCGGCTTCCTCTTTTTACTACATTGGTATTTATAATGATACCCTTCCCGTGTTGATATTTTGCTCGCCCGTTTATTTCCAATGCATCATGAACCGTCAACTTGTCAGCATATTTTTCATATACACTTTTTACATCGTCATGGGCTGATTCCTTCAACACATTATGCATATCATCAACAAAATCCGCACCTAATTTTCCTGCATGTTTACTGAAAATCGATATTTTTCCAGCCAGTATTTGATTTTTCGGTAAACTATTTTTTATTCCAGGCTTCATACCAAAAGGAGACTTTTTTGATGCTGATGGACTAGAACCTAAAGCACGTTCATATTCTATTTCCCTTTCCCTAGGATCTCTCGGTCCATGATTGGGCTTAGGGGGGTGAATATCCTGGCCAACCATTGTAGAACTCGGATTAAACTTAAGACTTTCCTTAAAAGCATTGGTCTTTTGACCCATGCCACCATTTTTCTTAGCCTTTATTTCTCCAGCTACTCTTACAGGAATGCTTAATCCAAGCGCTCTTGCTGCCAAAATTCTATGTCTCCCATTTCCAGAAAACTCGTAAAATCCCTCACCTTTATATACAATTGGAGCATCTGCAAAATAGATAGCAGCACACTTTCCAAGTCGATCATCCATCATCAAATCATCAAGGCTTCTTCCAGCTTGCAATTGTTTCTCTACCTCTGGAATATGCTGAGCAATATCCATAAAATCTTGCATTGTTTTTCCAGAATCACGTCCCCAAAATATTTCTGGATGCTCGATATCGGCTGTTCTAATATTTGAAATTCCTTCTATATTATCGGCTTTTGCAGTTTCCATTCGAGGTTTATCATAGGTTGTTCTTTCATAATTGTCATGATTATTTCGAAAATCATCATATGCGGCAAATCCAGTTCCGGGAATATCCCATCCATCTTGCTGATCCAAACGTTTAACAGCAGTACACCCCGAAAATTCCTTGACAGCGCCTCCAAGATTGAAAGCATTTGCAATATTTTGCTTTAGTCCAGACAATCTATTTCCTAATCCACCAGTCTTAATTTTAGGGCTCTCATCTCCTGATGACGAATCTGTATATAAATCAGGCGCTTTTCGCACACCTGCAGTACCTCCAGACCCTTTTGCCCCCATAGCACTTGAGCTGCCCCCAGATTTTCTTTGATTATTGGCAGCTTCATAAAAGTTTCTTCCGCTTCCTTGATCAGAGCCAGCATTGCCTTTTGACATTCTTCCTGGTGCTCTTCCTCCAGCACCGCCGCCCCCCATAGCAACACTGCCACCAAGTATTTGAGCTGCTTGCGACAACTGACCCAAATTATGCTGGAATGATCCCGCTGCTTGTGCTGATACATTCGCATAATCTCCTCCAAAGGAGGAGATTAATGCAATGTTTTGATTTGTTCTGGCTGCAGAATCCTGAATGTCACTAAGGGTTTCCTGTTCTTCCATCTCAATTTGACGAAGTTCCGCACTTGCTTCCATTTCTTGAGTACGAAGTTCTGCATCCTCTTGGCGATTTTCACTAATATCGTCCTGAGTCGATGAGATTTCTGCCATCACAGCAGCTATAGCTCCACTATTATCCGTTCCATCTTCATCATCTCCGGAATCTGCACTCTCTAACGCTTCAAGCTGCATGTATAAGGCATCTAATTGATACTCTAAGGTACTTATTTCACTTTGAACACTTGCCCTTCTTGATCTTATACCCTCAAGTCTTTGCCGCACCGACATTTCGGATGATTTTAAGTCTTCTGCCTTGCTAATAAATTCACTTGCTCTCAGTTTCATAAAACCACCCCCGTTCTATTTCGTCAACTATTAACATATAGGTCTGCCTGTTTCCAGGTATCTCTAACTGTAGTACTGTAATACTTTGTCCTGAGCTTTTCGATAAAGCCACAGGTAGAACTGCTAGCACCTCTTAAATAGGTTCTTGCTTTACCTTGCAAATGTGCACCAATTTCCGTGAACATCGTGTAAAACAAATCAACCGATTCTGCCATCAAGTCCAAACTGTTAATATCAGCACACAAATCAAATGCTTTTCCATACGCATTCTGATATGCTCTAGCAATAGTTGCAATATGCGTATCTTTTAATAATGCATAATCATTGTTTACTTCTCTGAGGATATCTTTAGATATCTTATCAACCTCCTGATAATACATTTCAAACATTTCAATCCTAGAGAAATTAATACACTTCTCGACTAGGACATCATATTGACTCATACCGAACAGCATACCTGGCGTACCACTCTTTGTCCATGTAACATATTTTGTAATATCGGTACGGACATTTTGGGTCACAGGTATTAAATAGTGGGCCAGATTCCGAATATCCCTAATAACTTTGAAACCATCAAAAAGCTCAGTGTATCTTCCAATCACGTAAGCCTGAATATCTTTTGCATGTTCACCGTAAGAACCAGCGAGTGTCATCCAATAGTTGTATTTCTCGCCATATTTTCCAGCCAATTTCGTAATACTTGATTCACTGACATACTGTGAATTCCAATCAATGACCGAATCCAATTCCTCATGAAGAGCGTTGAAGTCACAAGCAATACGCATCTTAGTAATTTGATAGCTACGCTCATAGAGCTGCGCATAGTACTCGGTTCCTGCAAACGCTCCCAGCTTATCTCCATTTTCGATATTTACAAAGTCACATACCAGTTTACGTGCTCTCGCCGTTCGTTCCAGTATAGATTTAAGAGCATTGTTCCCCCATAGGAACTCAAAATCAACACATTCAAATGCGTGCAGGTAAGCTTCAATAATTTTGAAACTCATATATAATGCATGTTCTTCGTAGTTCATGACTACACTGATATTGTTAAAGAAAAGATTATCACATTCGGTAAATACATTCTTCAGCGCATCTTCAATGCTGACTTTTTTGTCGCCTTTAACTGTAGACAACTCGGTAAATTTAGACTTAGGGCTAACAAAGAATCCTTCGACCTTTTTGATATCTGCCAAAATCGCAGTCGCATTTTTCGCTCCATAATACTGCCTGCGATATCTGTTCAGAATATCTAAGAGCTTTCTGCCCTCAATACTTGCAGGAACAATATTTTCACTATTAATGCTTCTAAATCTCTCATATAGAGCCTCAAAAGACGAAAGTACTCTCTGAACAATAATCTCCATGCTTTTTGTCTTTAATTCTTTATATACCGGATAATCTCTAATAATCGCATGAAGCTCTGCATCGGTTGGAGAATCGTAGATGCCATCGTAATAACGCTCAATTTTCTGGGTATCAGTAACCAGTTCATCTTCTCCTACATAATACTCATCCAGGAAATACAACAGATCATCCGTTGCCAAGTTACAATATTCCTCAGCAGATAACTGCCATTTCGTCATTTTCATTTTAAACGGCTTAAGTAATCCCTCGTAGAATACTAGTGCTTCGCCTGGAAGATAAATACTTTGCTCTGCTAACTGATCGGCCGATGCAGACATAGTACTTCCAAGAAGTTCTCTATCATCATTAGCAGTAATTCTATGTCCAATCTTCAAACCAGTATTCTTTAACACTTCTGGTGCCATAACAGAAGGAAGCTGATCGGCAATAACAATGCCTTCATCCAAAGCACGAACTTCTGCCAGCATTTTAACCAAGAACTTTGTTGCAGACACTTTTGGATCGACTTTTTCTCCAACATTTTCCTGTGTAGGTCCTACAAGATTATGTGCTTCTTCATAGAAAATAATATGATTCACACCTGTTTTATTGCCAGGATTTCTTCTCTGTGCAGTCTTATCCTGTGTTTTGCGAATCTTCAGTGTTTCACGGATTAATGTTGAAATTAGCAACGCCATGAAATTAGCCGGTCCTTCGCCCAAGGCTTCCAGTTCAATGATTACCGGTCTATCCAACCATTCTTCCGGCTTGAAACTGGATTTTTCCACATTATAAACATTACCAATTTCTCTCTTTAGCAGGCTTCCGACACGGACTTCCATAACAGATCGAAGATTGCCTAAAGTTTCACCTTGATAATGAGAATTCTGAACGGCAACATTCAATGAGTCATACAATTCCTGCATTGTTGGATACGGAAGTTCTCCTGTGTTTCTGGAGTTAATGTTCCACCCCTTATTCACATATACTTGTTCAATACAGGTATCAATAAAATGCGGTGAAGGAGGTGGCAGTTCAAATGCTCCGGCAAATACGGCATTCAAATTTGCAATATGTTCTGCCAATGTTAATCCTTGCGGGAATTCAAACGGATTTATGTGTAACGGAAATTTCGTATCAGCACCAGGGGAAAAAATGCAAATATCTTTCAGGGATTCCATGCCAGCGAGCATAGACGCTTTAGCCAGTGCACGGTATTCCTGTTTAGCCGGTTCAAGAACTAAAAACGGAACATGAAAATCATTCCACAGTGTGCTAACCATATATAGCATAGTATTTGTTTTACCAGCTCCCGGTACACCTGCGATAAATGCATGTTTTTTGAATAATTTAACAGGGAAATTTACTGCATAACCATTACTGCTCATTCCCAAAAACATTGTACTCTTTCCAGATTCATCAAATTCAGGATCCGTCTCTTTCATACATTCGATTGTTTCACCTGGATAAAGAACAGGGAATGAGAACATTGGTCTTATCTCATCCAAAGTATATAGTGAAACATAATCCGACATATAATTGCCTTCGGCACCATACGATTTTTGATCCACAATAAGTCCACTATCATAACTGTAGATATCATAAGTTTTTCTTCCCGGATCAAAATTAGAAAGATCTTTTACCAAATAAGAACCTGACTCAACCGCCTCTGCACCAACACTATCAACCAGCATTACTGCTATATCTCTATGGTCAGCCAATGCAACAATATTCGCGTAAAACTGAGGGTATTTCATGAGTTTTTTTGTAATGCCTTCGATAGATTTTAATACCGTATCACAATTATCATCCTTGCCTTGATCATGCTGGGCCATTCGTTGCCGAAGTTCGTTAATGGTTGGTGCCATATTATCAGTAAATGCTTCCGCGATATCAGAAGGGAAGATGTCTATTCTTAATGCGGCAGTTTCATTATAGCCTTCCATCAATTTCAAAACGTTGTACAATCTGCCCAGATCATTCGGAAGCCATTCCATAATAGAATAAATAGGAATCAACGCATTTTGCGGATCATTATACAATCTATTCTGTGCATACAGGTGATAGTCTTTTTTGGTCAGAAAAGCACCACAGTCAAATTCATAGCCACATCCTATGCGTCCAATACCATCTAAGAAAAATGATTGGCTATTGATTTCTGTCACTTCATTCGTTCCTGGCTGGACCGCACAATACAGATATTGATCCTCTGCGATCTGATTTCTAATCGTCTCATAATCACTCGGCTTAATAGCACTACTCAGTTTGTAGTTTCTCCTATTTCCGGAGATGTTTGTAAACTGAAGATATCCATCCTGCAGTACATAGTTTAAGGAGCTAGAAATTTCGTAACAGTAGAAATCATAATATGTACTCAATACTGATGTGGTAACAAACTCACGAATCAATTCCAACTTTCTAGGTGATTCCGCTGTTGCATAAAAAATAATCTGAAGACGTTTTCCTTTTGAAATGCCTTCCTGACCGTCATAAAAGTATAAGAGATGGAAGAAAACATTGGATTCCACCCCTAATCGATGAAGCTGACGTAAAAATACGCTGTGCTTATCAATTAAATCTTCCTGACCTGAAATATCGTAAACGCTATATTTTACCATGGTCAAGTCAGGGATCTTATTTACTTTAAAACAGAGGTAGTACTGCATACTTGGTTCTTCCTCCCTTTAATTACTATTAGAACAGAGACTCTAAGCGGCTCGCCATATCGTCTGCTCTGTCCTTAAACTCATCATTGATTTCCTGAGCATTCTCGCCACTTTCTTCAAATTGCTCTGCATGCTGTTCAAAACTGCTTTCAGCTTGTGATGCTACAGAGCCATAATCTCCAGGTGCATCTGATACGCCTTCAGCATTTTGATGTTCGACACCAGCATACTCTGTTGCCTCATCTGTAACTTCAGACAGATTCTCACTTACACCTTCCATCGGTTCCTTAATTGCCGACTCAGCCTGCTCTGATGCCACTTCTTGCGCACCTTCAGTTGCAGTATCAATAATCTCCTGCGCATCTTCATCTAAAGCGTCCAGTCCATCAAGTGCACCCTTAAATGCGTCAGCTTCTTCAAGTTTCTGTTCGCCCGTTTCGACAACCTGATCGCCCTGTTCCTTGATTTCTCCAGTCTTATCTCTTAAATCATCAAGTTTAGCCATACTGTATTACCTCCAACAGTTTATCTGTTATGTTTTGCCATCCATTTCTGGACATTCTTTTTTATGGTGGATTCCTGTGTTGCATAATATCCAAGACCATATCCTACTCCAGTACCAAGCAACATAAATACAAATATTACAGTTGCAAATGTTCCACCGGACATCGCTTGAAAAGAAGACCCACCTGTAAATAACCCGCCAACCACATGAAGCGTAGCATTTAAAATTGACAGAAGGAAAATAACAACAGAAAGTACTGCTCCAAGAATTGCTCCCGCCATTGCATCTCTTATACGTTCAACATTATTATTCATTTGTTACCTCCAATTACAAAGGCCGTGAGCGCACGTCAACTACACAAAGCGCTCACGGCATAATATCGTTTTAATTGGCTCTTCGGGCATCCCTGTGGGTAAGAAATGCCTGAATCCCCAGTAATTATGCG
>JAUNAE010000162.1 GCA_030527765.1 Eubacteriales bacterium | reverse complement strand
GCTCAACCTGAGCCTCGTACTTCTTATCGTTCTCTTCGAGACGTGGTTGAATCAGGGAGAACATTGCATCCATCATAGGATCATCGAAAGATACTTCTTCACCGCTCTCGAAAGCAAAAACTGCCTGGATCAGTATTCCTGCTTTCTCAGCCGGAAGTTTTTCAAACACATTCTTCCATTCTGTATACATGATGAATGATTTCTTATCTGCCATTACGTCTCCTTAATGCTGATTCCGTATCTCCAGAGCAGGAGTTTCTTCTTGATTCTGTATTCCGGCGTTTTGAATCCCTTGCTGTCCTCAACTATGCGCTGTCCGTCCTCGGTGTAAACAAAATCCGCTTTGTAGCTGCAGGCCCTCTCCTTTACCTTTCCGGTGTTCGGGTCGATCTGTTTCGGGATCAATTCAAAATTCACTTGCCGTTCCAGATCTGTTATCTCTCCGGCCTTTTCGAGGAGCTTCAGTTCTTCCCATCTCCGATATTCCCGAAGGCTGTCAAAATGCTCGCCGTCAACGAAAACCTTCTGAGCATGAAATTTATTATTGCTTCTACTCCACATCGTGGAGCCTCCTTTCCGGAGCCGTACCAAGCTCCGTATGGTGAGAATTTCTTTTTTGTCTTTGGGAAAGACTCCCGACGAAATAAATAATTAACATCGCAAAAAACTTTTTTCTATTTATGGACTCGGTATCGGCCTGCCGTGCCGATACGCTTTTCATTGTTAAGTTGTATATCTAAGCTGCTCCGTCTGGATGGTGCTTTTTAGGAATCCTGAAGCAGTTTGGATCAAATGAATTAACTGAAGATGTCTTCGAGACTGTTTTCAGGTTCCGGCGCGGATTTCTGAGAGGCAGGCTGTGCCGTCTGTTTGACCGGCTCAGGCGTTTCGTTGGCATCGATGACCATTGCCTCATCATCGGCCTCAACATAAGTTTTAGAGCCATCCTGCTCGATGACAGCCATATCTCCATCCATAGCCGTCATCAGGTCAATGCTCATGATTCCCCACTTGCTGATCAGCTGACGGAGCATTGTTTTGTAAGCCATGCCGTCAAAGTCCTTTTCCCAAAATGTGTAACCTTTGTGGGCTTTATATCCCATGCTGTACTTCTCGGCGTGAGCAACCATCTTCTTCTTGCTCCAGTACATTGTTTTTCTGAAGCCGTTCATATACTCGAAGAATGCATAGTAACCAACCGTCTCGGCCTGCTCTCTCTCGTCCTCATCTTCAATCAGGTTGACCTCAATCTCTTCGTTGAGAGGATCGTACTTGATCAGCTCGCCTTCTTTGATCGACATAACGTTGAGCTTTCTATACTGTCCGGATCTGAGTGCAAGCTGTACATAACCTTTGTAACCGAGCTGAAACTGAGCAACCTTGCGGTTGTTCTTCCGGTCATTGAAAGGTACCATGTAATACTGGCCAAGCTGTGGAGACGGCGAAAGGTTCAGGGATTCGCCAAGCAGTGCAGCCGATACGATGGACGGCGACGTGCATTCGCTAAGGCCAGGGTTGGCATTGACCGCAGATACAAGAGAGGAAATGAATCTCGTTCCATTCTTTCCACCGATTACGTTGTTGATCTGGTTTTTGACTGCATCCTTTGTCAAATATGCAGCGATGCCTTCCGGCTTTCTGGTTAAACTGTTCTTGACTGCCATTCTTATAATTCCTCCTTTTTGGTGATTACAAATTCCTCTGCGTGGAGCTGCAGTGCTTTCAGATCTGCATTCAGTGCAGCGAACTGATCCTGTGTTGCGGTAACCGTGAAACTGATTCTCATGCGCTTCACAGGCTTTTCTGTTACCGGTACTTCTTCAGGTTCTTCGATTTCAGGAGGGTTCATACTCTCGGCAAGTTCAGCAGCTTGGCGCTCTCTTTCCCTGCGTTCAGCTTCTTTCCTTTTCTGCTCCTGATACAGTTCTCTCGCCTGGAGAGCGTGAGTGATGTCGAGCGTTTCCTTGAAATCATCAAGCGCAACCTCTGAATCCTCTCCGAGTCTCTGTATCGTGAAGATTGCTTCGCCGACACGGTTGTGTTCCCTAAGCATGTCGAGCTTAATGTCACTGATCTTGTAGCTTTTATTCAGCCATTTGTCGTTCCAGATCCGGTCGAGTGTAAGAAATTCATAGGACTTCTGCTCAGCCCAAAGCGCAGCAATCTGCTCTTTCTTCTCTTCCTTCTCGCCTTCCTCGAACTCCTTGATCTGTGCATCAATCTGTCCGATCACGTTCTTAATCGGCGCCTGCACCTGCTTGATCTGACCTTCAAATACCTCGTAAGGTGCAAGGCAGGATTTCTTGACGCTCATGCGCTTCTCATCAAGAGCCTTGTACAGCTTGTTGAGGTTCGCTCTCTCTTTCTTTGCTTCCGGCATTTCCTTCGCCGTAAAGACGAGGCCGTCATATCTCTCGGCTACTTCGGCAACTCCTGCAGCTACCTCGTCCATGTTCCACTTGATTTCCTTCACGTAACCGTCCTCAGACGGCGAGAAGATTTCCATTTCCAGTGCCATTTTTTCTCCTTTGCTTTGTGCTTTATATTTCGGGAAGCCTAAACGGCGGACGCTTATCTTCCTGAATATACCTGTAAAATCGCTCTTCCTCAGATCTGATATACTCGATGTCCTCTTCCACATCAGATCTTTCGATGAGGTAATGCTTGGTTTCCAATCTCGGAAGCTCGCCTGCATATTCGTACTTGAGCTGAGCCTTGAGGATTGCGAAGTCGAATCCGGTAACCATCAGGTAATGAAGAACCTGTGCGTAATAGTTCTCCGGTATTCTGTCTCTCCATTTCTCTTTCTGCATGCTCTGCAGGATGTTAGTTGTTTTGATCTCCAGGACTCCGTGTCGCCCGTTCTGATCCAGAAGCCATCCGTCAAGCGATGCATGAGCGAAAGGGTATTTGTCGTTGAGGAACATATTGTTTTCCTCGTAGAAAACCTTGTACTCAGGGAAATCAAGCTGAAACAGATCTCTCAGATAATCTTCTGCGTTCGTCCCGTACCGGACATAAGGCTTGTCGGAAATATCTTCCGGCTGCCTTCTTCCTGTTTTCTCTTCCCAAAGCTCCTCGTTGCTCTTGTACGGGTTGCATCCGATGATGCAGGACGCTTCACTTCCGCCAATCCTGCCGGTCCGATGGTCAAGCCAGTCGTCACGGTCTTTCAAAATAATCTTTTTTAAACTCATGTTTATCACTGCTTTGAAATTGTGCTATACTTGCACAGGAGCCATTTCCTTTGGCTCCTATATCGTTTTTATTTCTTGACGTCTCTGTTCGCACCAGAGGCGTCAATTTTTGTCTCTGAGGATTGCAACTCCGATCACTGCACAGATCAGGGCGATCACTCCGCCGGCGTACCAGTAGGAGCTACTGTCGATCCAGTAGACCGAACCTGCTCCGAAGAGGATTGCCAGCATCAGGAAGACGCCACCGGCTACCTCGAGGCTGTTGTCCTTGATCTCTTCCTTGCGGATCTTCCGCTGTGCTGTGTTCCGGCGGTTAGCAACGTACCGGTCATTCACAAAGCTGAATCCGATTTCCAATTCCTTCGCTTTCATTTTCCCTCCGTTATACTGTGTGATAAAATTTTTTTGTGCTGCGCAATGAGGTTTGCTATGTATCTAAAATTCAAAGTAAAATGTAGCTGTGGCTGTCGATATGAGCTTGATAGTAAGACAACCGCATACTCTATTTCTTGTCCGAACTGTCTTTCGCCTCTTACGGAAGATACGCAATCAAAGATCCTGTCCATCTTACAGACTGCTAATCAAGTTAAAGAGCCTGCCGAAAGCAGTAACGATATTCTTGAAGCTCACTCAATGTCTTTTTCGTTCGATGGAGATGAGTTACGAGATTTGTAAGTAACAACATAACGACCAGCGAAAGCTGTAAACTCAAGGAATGATTCAAAAAGCGCAGCACTCATTCCTCCCCGAGCTGCAATGCTCAATACATCGTTAGCCATTTTGTAGAACTCTTGTCGATCATTATTGAAATATTTAACAAGCTGCTTTGAATCGTAATCGTTCGCCTTACTCAGGCAGAACTCTTTCAATAAATCGTTAATCATTTATTGCACTCTTGTATCCTTTCTGTGATTCTTGTTTCCTGAGCAAACTTCTCGGTCGGGATGATGTACATATACTGGCTCGACCTCTTAATGCAGTATCCAATGTCAAGAGCTCCTGTCTGAATTCCTACACGAATGCTTTGTTCTGTCGTGCCTAACAGTTCAGCAGCTTCTCTGACCGTCATCCGGTTCCTGTGTTCCTTGAGCTTCATGCCTATAAACACCTCCTTTCAGTCATCCCATTCGCCGATCGTCAGCAGGCGATCTTCTTCGCCGTCTGTTTCCTCACTCATCTGGACGAAATCAAGCCCTCTCCAGTTCTTCGGCTCAGCCGGAATCACATAAGGCAGAAGCCCGAATTGTCTGTTGTTCTCTTCGATCTCATCTGCAAGAGATCTTAGAAGCTCAGGTGTGATTTTTAGTATCTGCATCCTGCATCCATCCTTTCTTCTCGCATGATCCTGCGCTCTGTTGCGTAAGCACTGTGATCGTTCGGATCATAGTCAAACAGGTTGAATGTTCCGGTCAGTTTGCATTCGCTCTCCATCCGGTCGTACTCCTCAGGAGTGAGATACAATCCCGTGTCTGTTCTCTGACCGATTTCAACCGATCTCCAATCGCCTGTATCTCTTGCAACCGTATAGATACGACCGGAAGAAAATACGGGGTTATGAAGTTGATCCCCATCTTATACTTGCCTGTTACGTTCATGCGATTTTCTCCTTTAATTCTCTTGCGTTTTCGTAAGTTTTTCAGCAAAAAAAATTTCCATCGGGCTGTCAAGATGAAGGAATGTACAGATCTGTTGAATCTCATCTCTGCTAAATTCACTGCTTCCGTTGAGTTTCCGATACAATGTTGCTTCGTTAATGCCAAGATACTTCGCAACATCTGCCATCGTCTTCCCATCATCAATTACAGCTTTCTTAAATTTTATTCTGTCAAACAAAGTGCTTCTCCTTTCTTTTATCTCTTACGTTTCCGTAAGACAAATATAGCACCGTTCTTGCGTTTATGCAATGCTTTTTCGCAATTTTTTCTACATTTTTGCGAGTTCGCATTGCGAATATGCAATGTCCCCGATATAATGTATATACTTTAGAAAGGTGGTGGACACATGGAGGTTAAAGACATACTGAAACAGAGACGACTAGAAAAAGGGTTATCCCTTGATGATGTAGCTCGCAGTGTCGGTGTTACTGGAGCCACCATTTCAAGGTGGGAAAGCGGAGAAATCGCTAACATGAGACGGGATAAGATAGTAAAGCTAGCTGAGGCTTTAGATCTATCACCATCTGTAATAATGGGATGGGAAGAGCCATCAGAACAAGAAGGCTATTACACGAATCCGGAGACTGCGAAACTGGCGCAAGAGCTGCACGACAATCCAGATCTGAGAGCCCTGCTCGATGCATCACGGGACATGAAGCCGGAACAGATGAGAAATGTTACAGCAGTGATCCAGGCGATGAAGGATACAAACCCTGATGGATGATTTGAGTTGATGCTCGAAAATGAGCAATAAAACTAATCAATTTGCAAAAAAAATCTGCAAAATACTTAGTTTAATGTGCAAAATCCTTTGCTTAATTTCAAGAAGGAGGTGCTGTTATGTCACATCATATTGATAAGGAAAGTGTTATTCAGCACAAGAAAAAATCAATTAAAGCGGTCAATCGCATGCTTGAAGGTTACATCAACTCAGGGAATGACAAGTTCTTAAAGAAAGCTGACTTAATTTCATATTGGCTTGAATCCTTTTCTCTGTATGTATCATCTGAAGAAAAGTTCGACCCAAGGCGACTGATTCGATATTCAAGAGGCGATGTTATTCGTTTGAATCTTGGATTCAATATTGGAAACGAGATGGGTGGTTTGCATTTCGCTCTGGTGTTGGATAATGCTAACCATCAGCAGTCCGGTGTTATAACCGTTATTCCTCTCTCATCAACAGACGGACGCACAATTCACAGCAATAATGTTGACTTAGGAACGGAACTATACTCAAAGATCAATGATAACTATGCTTCGCTGCTGAAAAAGGCTTCGGAAGATCTGGACGGACTAAGGAGAATCAAAAATATCTTAGACTCTATAACAAGCGAAAATGGTTCTGATTCTTTGCCTCCTGAGACAAGCGAAGAAGTTGTTCTGACGCTTCGGAAAATTACGGATTTAGAATCTCAAGTCAAACGAATCGAAAGAGAACGGCGCGAAATAGATCGCCTTAAAACAGGAACAATGGCTGTTGTAAACCAGATCACAACTATTTCTAAGCAACGCATCTATACTCCGAAAAAGTCAGAAGATTTCCTGTATGGAATATCCTTGTCTGCCTCTGCTATGGAGAAGATAAACCGGAAAATCTCAGAGCTGTATTTACGATAATAAAAACCTCATATTTTATTGACGAGCTCCGCAATTTGAACTATAATGTTCGGACAAAGTAATCTTGCCTTATAGGGCATCATTAGATTATCTATTTATTTTGTGGAGACCTCGCAGAAATGCGAGGTCTCGTACGTTGCGGACGCACGAATCAATGAGCAACAAACTCTTGCTCTATTGTTTCAGCGTTCGCTTTTTTATTGTTTTCAATGTTGTGAAACATGGATGGAGGTGTATGCGGTGGAGAATATCTATATTTACCGAGTAGATCTGAAGGGAGCAAGCGGAGCATCCTGCCCGAATCGATGCGAGCCAGGTTATACGATCTGGATTGATGAAAAACTGGACGATGCCCATGCGATGAAAGCATATCTGCATGAAATGCAACATATAGAGAAGGACGACTTCAACAGCGATGATGTGCAGCATATCGAATGCGAAGTCCGCAAATAATCAGTGGCCGTCCCATGTCGTGTGGGAACGGTCATTTGCTTATAAATCTATGAGAAAGGATGATGCTTATATGAAACTGCCTAACGGATTCGGATCAGTATATAAATTATCGGGGAAACGGAGAAATCCTTGGATTGCACGCAAAACGTCCGGCTGGGAAACAAATCCGGAAACAGGAAAAGCTGTGCAGAAGTATATTACGATTGGCTACTACCACACAAAACAGGACGCTCTCACTGCTCTCGGAGCTTATAACGAGAATCCCTATGACATAAATGCGCAGTACATTACCTTTGCGGAAGTTTATGAAAAATGGTCAGCAGAACACTTTGAGGAAATCGTGCCGAGTGCCAGAAGATCTTGGATCAGCTGCTATAATCACAGCAAGCCGCTGCACAACATGAAGATGAAGGACATCAGACCGGCGCACATGGAAGGCTGTATCCACGATGCGGAGGTCGGATCGGCAACAAAACAGCGGATGAAGTCCATGTATAACCTGATGTACCGGTATGCGCTGAAGCATGATATTGTTGAAAAGGATTATGCTGCTCTGTGTAACAGCGTGAAATCGGATGCACCAGTTATACAGAGAATTCCATTTTCTTCTGAAGAGATAAAGATATTGTGGAATAGTCTCGACGTCCCCTTTGTCGATATGATTCTGATCGGTATATACTCCGGATGGCGACCGCAGGAACTTGCGGTATTGAAGATTGCTGATGTAGATCTGGACACAGGAATATTCAGAGGCGGTTTGAAAACAGAAGCAGGAAAGAATCGAATCGTGCCTATCCACAGTTCCATACTGCCACTTGTCAGGCGCAGATATGATGAAGCTATAAGAATGGGCAGCAAATATATTTTCAACGATCCCGAGGGACAACAGGGCACTTCCCTGACCTATGACAAATACAGGGGGCGATGGAACAAGGCAATGCTAAGGGTACACATGCATCACAGACCGCATGATACCAGACACACGTTCATCACATTGGCGAAGAATGCCGGAATAGATGAATATATACTGAAACTGATTGTCGGACATTCCATCAGGGATATTACCGAGAAGGTATATACACACAGGACGATTGAACAGCTGCATGAAGAGATCGAAAAGATCTGTAAATAGTAAAAAAATAAGAGGCAACGGGAAATAAAATCCTGTTGCCTCTTTGTTAGTTACCGCTGTTAGTTACGTGTTAGTTATTTGTATGTTACGTATAAACATCTTCACAATCACTAACAAACAAAAATCCTGATTTCATGGGATTTGTTAGAACTTTCCAGCCTTAGAAGCCTCTTCTACAGCAACAGCTACAGAAACAGTTGCGCCGACCATCGGGTTATTT